>NZ_MNRT01000018.1:0-71096 GCF_001916075.1 Clostridium sp. 29_15 | reverse complement strand
TTTTTAATCTTTTCATCAAATTTAGCGCTTTGTCCTTTTACCTCACTTCCACCTTGTGAGTTAAATACTACATCATAACTATTTTTTGTCCACTTTGCATATAGTGTTATGTCATCTTCCTTTACACTATCATTTTCAAAATCCCATTCAGTTGTAAAGTTTGTATCTGTATACCAACCTTCAAATGTATACCCGTTTCTTATTGGATCATCAATTTTATTTATTAATGTATCTTTTCCTACTGAAAAATATGCTTTATTTATATCTACGTTATCTTTTTGATGACCACCATTAAAATCAAATGTAACAACTGATTCTTCATTATTATACAATTTAATTACATGAATAAATTCTTTACCAGTTAAAGTATCTGTAAGTATAATTTTATAATCTCCTACAGGTAAGTTTGGATTATCTATTCCAATAATCATTTGATTTTGCATTTCTAAAACTTCAAAATACATATCATCTTCTGATACTTCCTGTCCATCTACCCCTAAAATTTTATAATCAAATATTGGAGTGTATTCTAGTAAATTATCATTTATATCTTTAAATACTAAATTATAAACTTCTTCTCTATAAGTACTTAAATCAATTCTATTTTCTCCTTCTATTTCCACTTTATCTAATTTAGGCTTATCTGTAACTCTAGTAATCCATTGTTTTTTATTATCAACATTTTCACACTTTAATTCATACATTGTTTGATTCCAATATGGCTTAAACATTACTTGTCCAGTAGAATTATTAGATGCAGAAATATATTTATGATCTACTAATATCATTCCTGAAGTTTGTGCATCCTTTCCCTCTGTTCTTAATTCAAGTGTTCCATTTAATGCACCTTCTACATTGATTGATCCACTTTCAGAAAAAATTATCTTTGATGAATTTTCACCTAAAAGGTTACCTTTAATATCTAATGTATTTGTTTTAGCTGATATATCTAATTTACTATCTCCTAATAAACTTAAACTTCCATTAACTTCATCAAAATTAGATTCGTCATTTATTTTAATACTACTATTGTTTAATGTAATGTCTTTAAAACCTAAAATAGTTGTTCCAGCCATACCATTATAATTATTTAAAGTTAAATTAGCTTGCCCAAGATTACTTGCTTTCTTAAAACTATTAGCAAAAATATTTCCAATACTAATATTAATATTTCCATTTACACCACCATTTACTCCATTGGCATAAATATCTTCTAATATTTTAACTCCACTATTTAGCTTTAATGTTACATTTCCAGTATAATTCCCTGTATAACTTCCAGTATAAATATTTTCAAAAATAGTATTTTTTCCTGTTGTATTATCTACTACTAATTCTGAATCATTATTATTTATACTTTCAGATGAACTACCATATACTGTTGGCCAACTCTTTTCTGTTGAACTTTCAACTGAAACATTATTCATAACTAACTTATGACCATTTAAAAATATTCCTCTATTATCTACAGACACTCCTGGAAAAGACCATGCAAAATTTTTAAGTACAACATCCGCTTCTAATTGAAATGAAGTTCTAGAGTTTAATGTAGCATCTGTTCCTTCCATACCTTCAATAGTAATATTCTTTTTACATATAAATGGAGCTGCTCCATCACTTCCTTGCCCAAGAATAGTTACATTTCCATTTAAAACAATTGTATCTCCGTCCTTTGCTTGTTCATAAGCAGTACTAAAACTTTTATATGGATTACTTTCAGATCCATTTTCTACTCCATCATGAATTTGTTTAACATATATTTTTTTCCCAGTACTTTGATGATTCTCTAATAAAACACTTTTATTAAATTCATCATTACTTGTAATTAATTCTGAGGCATTAGCTATAGTTATATTGTTAGCCAAAACTGTAATTACACTTGATGCTGCTAATACTTTTTTACTATATTTTTTCATATGATTAATTACTATATATCAAAATATAATTTATATTTTGATATATAGCCCCCTTTCTTATAATTTAAACTATATATACTCAATATTTTTATATTCGTTAAGTCTAACAATATCTGAATATTTTTCTATAGTTAATTTTTAATCACTCGTTAATGATCTTTATGCTATGCTTACCTGTACTCTGTTATCAAGCTCATTATACCCCATATTATGTTTAGGTTATAAACTTACATATTCAATTTTTATATAATATTTTAACTTGGTAAACTTATTATAAATTCAGAACCATTATTAATTTCACTATAAACTTCTATTTCTCCTCCATGAGCATTTACTATTGATTTTGCTATTGTAAGTCCTACTCCAGCTCCTTTCTCATTAGCACCTCTTGATTTATCTAATCTATAAAAACGTTCAAATATATTTTTGTATTCACTTTTTGGTATACCAATTCCACTATCTTTAATACTTATATTGATACTATTATTTTTCTTAAAAACTTTAATATATATCTCATTATTTCCATTATTATATTTAATAGCATTAGATAATATATTTATAATTACTTGAGCAAATTTTTCTTTATCAATTAATGCCTCTATATTTTCTAATTGATATTTAACTACTATATTTTTTTCCAGAGCTTTACCTTCGTAATTATAAGCAATAGATTTTATGTAATTTTTCAAATTAACTATTTCTTTATTTAAATTATCTTTTCCACTATCAAATTTAGCTAACTTTCTTAATTCATCAACAAGATTTGTAATTCTTTTTACTTCTTCATTTATACTATTAAGCCTTTCATTAGTAGGTTCCCAAATCCCTACAATAATTGCATCTAAATGACCTTTTATACTTGTAAGTGGTGTCCTTAGTTCATGAGCTATATCACCAGTTAATTGCTTTCTTAAATTTTCTTGATCATTTAACTCATTGGATAACTTATTTATAGAATTTATCAAATCATCAATTTCCATTATATTACTCTTGTAATTTAATTTATTTTTATAATTTCCCTCACCTATATATTTTGTCATTTTTGAAACCTTAGAAATAGGTTTAGCTATTGATCTGGATATTATTATTGAAATTATTATAATACTGGATATTGAAATAACTCCTATTATAATTATAATCCTATTTATAGCATTAAAAAATTCAACATCATTTTCCATATAATAAGTAGATGCATAATGACCTATATATGCATACCCCACTAAAATATTACCCTCATCATCATTAATATCAACTTTTAACTCTTCAAAATAATTATCCCATTGCTTTTCTATACTTTTCATATTTTTACTTATATCATTTAAAGTTTTATCTGATAATACTTTTTCATCTTCAAATACACTCCATACCTTATTATCATTTTTATCATATATTTCAATTGCAATACCTTTTCTAATGGCTTCTATTCCTAAATTCTCTATAAACTCAGTGTTCCAACTTTCATTTGTATATAGGTTTTTTAAGTCAAATTCAATTAAGTGATTTACTTCTACTTTATTGCTATCATCAACATACTTTTCAAAAGAATATTTAAAAATTGTATTAACAAACAACTTTATTGATAAAATTGTTGCAATCATAATAAGTGTGAAAGATATTATAAGTTTGCTATTTATTGACTTTAATTTACTTTTGTAATCCAAACCTATATCCTACCCCATAAACAGTTTGAATTATTTTAGGATTCCTTGAATCCTCTTCTATTTTTTGTCTTAAATTTTTTATATGGCTGTCTATAGCTCGATCACCTTTTTCATAATATCCTTCAATAGTACTTTCTAGTAAATTTTCTCTTGAATATATTTTTTTAGGATTATTTATTAATGTAAGTAATATTTTATATTCAGTATTTGTTAATATAACTTCTTTTCCCTTAACCTTAACTTCATGAGTGGAAGTATTTACTTCTAATTCTTCCCCATACTTTATTATTTCATTGTCATAACTAGTAATATTACATCTTTTCAAAACTGCTTTAACTCTTAATACTAATTCACTTATATTAAAAGGCTTACAAATATAATCATCACATCCTAAATTAAATCCATCAATCTTATCTTCATCTTCAATTTTAGCTGTTAACATAATTATAGGAACTTCTGATTTACTTCTTATATATTTACATATTTCTTCCCCACTAACATATGGAAGCATTCTATCTAATATTATTAAATCATATTTTTTTGAATTTATTTTATCTATAGCACTTTTACCATCATAAGCAACATCTGAATAATATCCTTCATTATCTAAAAAAGCCTTTATAAATTCACATATTTTTTCTTCATCATCAACTATTAATATATTAGTCATTGTTACCCTCCAAAAAGTTTTTTCTTTTATTTTATAACTATTTTTTTATAACATTTAAAAAGTTGCCCTTAAATATATCTTAAAGACAACTTTTTATAACTATTATATTCCTAAAAGTATTTTTGCAAAAGCAAAATAAACAATTAATGCAAAGGCATCTACTATTGTTGTAATAAGAGGACTTGCCATTATTGCTGGGTCTAAGTTTAGTTTTTTTGATATTATAGGTAAAATTCCTCCTACAACTTTAGCTAACACTATAGTAAAAAATAAACTTGCACATACTGTAAGTGAAACCATAAATCCTGCACTAGTAAATAAATATAACCTTAAGAAATTAACTGATGATAAAATACTAGCAACAACTATACTTACTTTAAATTCTTTAAATATTACTTTAAAAATATCTTTTGTTGTTATTTCTCCAAGTGCTAATCCTCTTATAATCAACGTAGATGATTGAGAACCTGAATTTCCACCAGTATCCATAAGCATTGGAATAAATGATGCTAATATTACTACTGATTGAAGAACATCTTCAAAACCTTGAATTATTGCTCCAGTAATTGTTGCTGATATCATTAATATTAAAAGCCATATTATTCTATTTTTTGCTAATGTCCAAACTGAAGTTTTTAAATATAGTTGTTCAGTTTTCTCAATAGTATCCATCTTTTGTTTAGATTTTTTATCTAAATGTTGACTTAATTCACTCATTTTGTTTTCTTGAACTGCTCTTAATAATTCTTGTGCCATAATTTCCTCCTTTAGAGTTCATATATACACAAGTAAATTAGTAAGGTTATTTAAATTTAAAACATTGTGACATATATGAACTACTTATCCTATTTAATATTTTTATTTCATTATTTCCTAAAGGTATATCATCCATATAAATCACACTCCTTAATCAGTTTACTTCTTAAGTTTACAAAACAATTGTGGAGAAATTATGAGCTTTTTATTTTAATTCTAGCTGATTTTTCATCTATATTATACAACCTGCTAATACCATTATTCATTAAAACTATTCCCACATATAGTAATACTATTCCTAACATCTTTATTCACAACCTATCTTACTAATATTTACGTATAGATAACTCTTTTGAGTTTAAAAATTTCTTTCTTACAAAGTTATGACATAAATTTATTGCACTTTCTATATTTTGAGTCAAATTCCCCAAAACTCTTAATACAAATCCACTTACTTCAAGTTCTGATATTCCAAAATAAATTGGCAAATTTAAATTATTAATATTATTTCTTAAATCCTCAAGAATTTCCACATTAATATTTTTATTTATTACAAGTAATGTTCCAAAATTTTCATAGCCTTCAAAAAAACCTAATTTAGTAACATCATCTTTTCTTGGATTTATTAATAAATTATCTAATAGAACTATTTTATTATTTACATATACTTTTGTTTTCAACTGAACACTGCTATATTGAAATTTTTCTCCTTCTTTTGACCATCCTGATGTAATTCCATCACTATATATTAGTGTTGAACTTTCATCCATATAAATATTGTTTACCTGCTTATAAATTGCATCTTTATAAAGTATTACACTATCTGTTATATACTCTAAGATGCTATTTTTATGTAAATTTATTAACGTTTCTTGTTCAACTTTCTCTCCATGTACACATTTATATACTTTTGTAGAAGCTTGAGTTGTTATAATTGATCTTGCATCTTCCTTTAGATTAATGCTGTATTTATATTTTTCACCTTCAACATATCCTCCTCCAAGGCCAACTATAAAATAAGTTGAAATTTTTTCACTATCAAGATGAATAGTTGGAGATAATTTTATTAGACCATCAAATCTTTTTTCACTTATAACAGTTTTATCATTCTTTTTCTCCAATACTATTTCAAATTCTCCTGCATATTTACTGTTACTCATATTAATTAATTCCTTCTAATAAACAATTCTTTTTAATCCATGATAAAACTTCATTTACACCTTCATCCTTTTTTAAATTAGTAAATATAAATGTCTTTTCTTTTCTAAATGTTAATGTATCTCTTCTCATAACATCTAAATCTGCTCCAACATAAGGAGCTAAATCTATTTTATTGATGATAAACAAATCACTCTTTATCATTCCCTGACCTGCTTTTCTTGGAATTTTTTCACCTTGCGCTACATCAATAATATAAATGGAAAAATCAACTAAATCTGGACTAAAGGTTGCAGCTAAATTATCTCCACCACTTTCTAAAAAAATAATATCTAAATCATTAAACCTGCTTTTCATTTCTTCTATAGCAGCAAAATTCATTGATGCATCTTCTCTTATTGCTGTATGTGGGCACCCGCCTGTCTCTACTCCAATAACTCTATCTTCACTTAACACAGAATTCTTCACTAAAAATTTAGCATCTTCCTTTGTATAAATATCATTGGTAATAACTGCAAATTTATATTCATCTTTTGCTAATCTAGTTATTCTTTCTATTAATAAAGTTTTTCCACTTCCAACAGGACCTCCTACCCCTATTATTACTGGTTTTTTCATATATCTCACCCTTTACCATATAACTAATTTTAATTTTCTTTTTTTGATTTTAAGACATAAATAATCTAAACTCTAGTATTTCATGATTTATCTGAGCTAATTCAATACCTGGAATACTTGCACCAAAAAAACTATAATCTAAGTTTTTAATTTTTTTATATAAAACTTTAAAACTCTCACTACACTTTTGAAGAATTATTTGACCATCTTTTTGTCCTAATGGTATAGCTCTGACACCATTTTGAATAAGTGTTGAAATTGTACTATACATATGAAAAATTATAGCTTCCTCTTCATTAAAATTTAAAGAATACATAAGTAATCCAAACACTATAGCTGGATGACCAAAAGCCTTCTTTCCATTTATTTTTTCTTCATACTCTTTTAAAATGTCACTATCATATAAATCAAGAAATAATTTAATCATTCTGCTGGCTATAAGCTTTGATCCATTTCTAGTTTCTTTAGCTATGGTTTGAACTGTAAGCATTCTATCAAGTTCTAAAATTTTTTCCCATTCATTCTTATTCAAATATTCATACAACATCCTAATTGCCAATCCATCACTATAAATAAATACATTGTTTAAAAACACATCAAGGTATTCTTTTAAACTTTCTGCATTTGTAATCTTGTTATTTCTCAAATAACTCTCCATACCATATGAATGATTAAAGGAACCTATAGGAAAGTTAGAGTCACATATTTGAATAACACGCAATACATTTATAATATTATCTTCATTACTTTTAGTGTGTGTGTGCAAATTCAACATGTTTAAACGCCTTTTTTAAAGTTATATTTTCTCTTGAATAATTAACATTATCTCTTTTTAATTCTTCTTCTACTAACCTATCATATTGGATTATCATTTTATCATCTTCAAATTGTGCTTGAAGATGCCTATTTCCTAAAGCGTGTGCTATTACTCCCATTTCAGTTATACTTGAAGGTTTAATAATTAACACATCTTCACTATTAGCTTTCACAACTATAAGTTTCTTATCTTCATTATAAAGAATATCACCATCTTTTAATTTTTCGTTATTATCTAATGTTATTCCATACTCTCTGTTATGGTCTGAAGTTACTCTTAAAATTCTTTTAAGCATATCTTCACTATTTAAATATATTGTTTCAACATGATATCCATTTAAATCATCTATTTCATTAATATTTCCTATTATCTCATGAAAAATCATTTCTCAATCCCTCCTATAAGATTTAAAAATTATATTAAATTTATTTTTAAACTTAGAATAAGAAGTATCTTTGTGCCAATGGTAATTCTTTTGCTGGTTCACAAGTTATTAACTCTCCATCTACAGTGACATCATAAGTTTCTGGATCAACACCAAGCTTTGGAGTTGCATTATTTAATTTCATATCTTTCTTTGTTAAATTTCTTATTCCGCCTACTGGTAATACTAACTTTTGTAATCCTAATTCTTCTTTTATGCCATGCTCATATGCGTATTTAGAAACAAAAGTTGCAGAAGTTGGATATTTTGCTTTTCCATATGCAGCAAAACAATCTCTATAAAATTCTGGCTGACACGTTGGAATAGATGCATTTGCTTCTCCTATTATTGATTTATTTACCATACCACCTTTAACTACCAGATGTGGTTTTACACCAAAGAATTGTGTATCCCAAAGTACTAAATCTGCCATTTTCCCTACTTCTATGGAACCTACATATTGTGATATTCCTTGTGCTAATGCTGGATTTATTGTATATTTTGCAATATATCTTCTCACTCTATTGTTATCATTTTCTTCAGAGTCACCTTCTAATATTCCTCTTTGTCTTTTCATCTTACTTGCAGTCTGCCATGTTCTAGTAATAACTTCACCTATTCTTCCCATAGCCATTGCGTCAGAACTCATAATACTAAATACACCCATATCTTGTAATATATCTTCCGCTGCAATTGTTTGATGTCTTATTCTAGAATCTGCAAATGCAATATCTTCTGGAACTTTAGAATCTAAGTGATGACATACCATTAACATATCTAAATGTTCTGCAATTGTATTTATAGTAAAAGGTTTAGTTGGATTAGTTGATGCTGGTATTACATTAAGTTTAGAAGCTACTTTTAACAAATCTGGTGCATGGCCCCCACCTGCTCCTTCAGTATGATATGTATGAATTGTTCTTCCTGCAATTGCTTCAATTGTATGTTCTACAAATCCACCTTCATTTAATGTATCAGTATGTACTGCAACTTGAACATCATATTTATCCGCTGTTTTTAATGAGTAATCTATTGCAGATCTTGTTGCTCCCCAGTCTTCATGAACCTTAAGGCCACAAGCACCTGCTTCAATTTGCTCTGCTGTAACCCTTATATTAGCTCCACTACCTTTTCCTAAAAAGCCAAGATTTATTGGAAAGCTTTCTGCAGATTGTAACATACGATGAATATTCCACTTTCCTGGTGTTGAAGTAACGGCATTAGTTCCATCAACAGGGCCTGTTCCTCCCCCTATAAGTGTTGTTATTCCTCCTTCCAGTGCAGCATTAACAACATCTGGGCTTATATAATGCACATGAGTATCTATACCACCTGCAGTTATTATCCTGCCTTCTCCAGCCAATGCTTCTGTACTTGGTGATACTATAAAATCCACATCATCCATAGTATAAGGATTACCACCTTTACCGATAGCTAAAATCTTTCCATCACGAATACCAATATCAGCTTTATATATTCCTGTATAATCTACAACAGTAGCTCCTGTAATGATAAGGTCTGCAACCATAGGATTTTCTCTGCTTTCAATTGCATTTTGTCCCATTCCATCTCTTAAAACCTTACCACCTCCAAATTTACATTCATCACCATATCCTGTATAATCTTTTTCAATTTCAATAATTAAATCTGTATCTCCTAACCTTATTTTATCTCCCTTTGTTGGTCCAAATAATTCTAAATAACGATGTCTATCAATTTCAAAACTCATTATTCTTTTACTCTCCTTCCATCTAAGTATCCGTCAACTAAATTACGCAAACCGTAAACTCTTCTAACTCCACCAATATCTATTAAATTTATTTCTTTTTTATCTCCAGGTTCAAATCTAACTGCAGTACCAGACGGAATGTCTAATCTCTTTCCATAAGCTTTTTCTCTATCAAACTTTAAGTAATCATTTACTTCGTAAAAATGATAGTGAGAACCTATTTGTATAGGTCTATCACCGGTATTTATCACCCCAAGTTTTATTGCTTCTTTTCCTTTGTTATATTCTATAGTTCCTTCTTTTATAATAAATTCTCCAGGTATCAATTATGTCTATCTCCTTTCTTAACGTATTGGATCATGTACTGTAACTAATTTAGTCCCATCTGGAAATGTTGCTTCAACTTGAACTGTATGAATCATTTCAGGTATACCTTCCATTACATCGCTTTTACTTAAAATTTTTGTACCATAGTCCATTAAATCTTTTACTTCTCTCCCTTCTCTAGCACCCTCTAAAAGCTCATTAGTAATTAGCGCTACAGATTCAGGATAATTTAGCTTTAAGCCTTTCTCTTTTCTTCTCCTTGCAACATCTGCAGCAACAACAATCATAAGTTTTTCTCTTTCTCTGTCTGTTAAATGCACTTGTTTTTTCCTCCCTTTTCATATTACCTTATTAAATATTATGTATTATTTGTAATTTTCTAATTAAGATACATAAATTTAAAAATTAGCATAAAAAAAATAAAAAATGTTACATATATTTATACAAGATTTCACTTACTAAATACATTTAACATTTTTTTAAATAAACCCACGCAAATTCAAAATTATGAATTTGGTGGGTTTTGTTGTGTAAACTAAGCGTAACACTTATAGACTAGAATATTTTTAATTAAATCCGGTTGTGCTTAAAGTTTATTTGTTCTTACAAATTTTAAATAAAAATCATATGAAAAATCTTCTTCATTAAGTCTATACTTTTCAGGTAAATCAGGACCACAACTATTTGAACCAATACCACTTTGCTTATAATCAACAATTAAATAAGTTGAATCTTCTTCAATTAAATCAAAATTATGATTTGTATTAGTTAATTGCTCAACAGAAAAATGTGAGACATTAAATGCAAAATCATTTTCAGATAAAACATATATCTTTCCACAATCATTCTTAACAGATACTTCTCTACAGAAATGATGACTTCCATTTTCTTGAGGTTTTATATAGTCTTCATGCATTTCAGAAACTGTTGAATTAAATCTTCCTAAGTAGCAACTTGAATTTTTATCTATATAATTTTCATATGGACCAAAACCAAAATAGCTTACATCTTCATATGATTTATTTAATTTAAATTTCACTCCAAAACGTGGTAAATAAGGAGTTTTCATATTTTTATTGGCTTTAATATCACATTTAATTAAACCAGATGAATAAATGCTCCATGTTACCTTAACATCAAGTACTTTTTCTCTATATATTGGAAGTAAGCTTAAGAAACTAACTATGTCCACTTTATTTGAAAACTCTTTAATTTCAGTATTATATACATATGGCGTAATTTGATTAAAACCAGCCTCAATCCAAAGATTTTTAATTTTTCTATCATTATCTGTAGGTGATCTCCAAATAGAAAATTCCATTGGATTATCTACAAATACTTCTCCTAGTGATTCAATATAATCAAATGTTGCTGTATTTTTATTGTATACAAAATTAAAATTTAAACTTGTGATTTTTATTGTATTAACTTTTTCTTCTATACAAAACTTTTCTTCATTATTACTAATTTCTATTAATTTATTCACAGAGTCTATATTTTTTGCTTCAGTTTCTATAATAAATTGATCATGACCTAATGTAATACCTTTTCTACAAAGAGAATTATCAAATTTTATACTATACTCAAACAATATAGTAGTAATTCCAACAGGTAATTTTGGTATATTTAAATCATACCATTTTTCTTCTTTTGCACTTAAATTTTCTAATTCTAATTTTTCTAATAAGATAAGTTCACCATCTACGCATATTTTATAAGTAACATCTAATAATTCACTAGCATCTTTAAAATCAAGCATATTTTTAAACTTAACTTTTTTATTAGTTTGATTAAATTCTAATGCTCTTATAGGTCTGTTAATATTCTTATATTCTAGTAACCCAGTATGAGGTCTTCTATCAGGATAAACTAAACCATCAACACAGAAGTTTCCATCATGATTTTCTTCTCCAAAGTCTCCCCCATAGCCATATGCTTTTTTGCCATTTTTATTTTCATTCATAACAATAGCATGGTCACACCATTCCCAAACATATACCCCTGCAAATTCATCATGATTTTGCAGTAATTCATCATATTCAATTAATCCTCCAGGCCCATTTCCCATTGCATGTGCATATTCACATAATAAAAATGGCTTGTCTATACCTTTTTCAAAATACTCATTGATTTCATCTATACTTGGATACATACGACTAATAACATCAAGATTGCTAAAGTCATTTTTTCTTTCTTTATTTGCGTAATATGCTCCTTCATAATGTATTGGACGTGAAGAATCTAGCTCTTTAGAATATTTGGCTCCAATTTCAAAGTTAATTCCAAATCCTGATTCATTTCCAAGTGACCACATAAAGATGCAAGATCTATTTCTAAACGGAACTATAGAAGAATCAATTCTATCAACAATAACATCTCTATAAGTTACATCATCAGCTATCATATTATAATTATCTAAATATCCTAAGCCGTATAACTCAACAACACCATGAGCTTCAATATCAGCTTCACTCATAACATAAAATCCATATTCATCACATAACTCATAAAAAATTGGAGCTTTAGGATAATGTGAAGTTCTTATAGAGTTAATATTACATTCCTTCATTAATTTTAAGTCTACAAGCAAATCATCATGATTAACTACATACCCTTTAACAGGATCAGAATCATGGTGATTAACACCTTTTAGTTTTACAGGTACGTTATTAATTTTTAAAACAGAATTTTCTATTTTAACTTCTCTCATACCTATTCTTTCTTTTATAACTTCATTTTCTGTTCTTATTAATAATGTGTATAGAATAGGTGATTCAGCACTCCAAAGTTCTATATCATTAATGTCTATTTGTATTTTATTATTATCTATATTGCCAGATGATATAACTTCATTATTAGGATTAAGTAAACTATAGTTAATAGTTGGATTACCAATAGTAGAAAGAATCTCAACATCTAATTTTCCTTCTTTAGCTGATACATCAACAGTAGGAGTTATTTTATAATCTACAACTCTTGATTTTGCTCTTTTTAATATATATACATCTCTAAAAATACCTGACATTCTAAATCTATCTTGATCTTCAAAATAAGTACCATCACACCATTTTAGAACTAGTACTGTAATTGTATTTTTACCATTTACTAAAAACTTTGTAATATCAAACTCAGATATTCCATGAGATATCTGACTATACCCAACAAAATCTCCATTTACGTAAAAGTAAAAGCAAGAATCAACCCCTTCAAAATTTATATTATAATCATATTCTTCAGGAAGTACTTCAAAGTCAAACTCTTTTTTATAAACTCCACATGGATTCTTTTTAGGAACAAAAGGTGGATTATAAGGAATAGGATATTTTACATTAGTATATTGATTATAATCATATCCATTTACTTGCCAAACAGAAGGCACCTCTATTGTATCTAAAAGAATTATTTCATTAATATTCTCAAATTCTTTAATTGATTGTAATGTATTAAAATATCTAAACTGCCATTTGCCATTAAGTAAAAAAAAGTTATTTTGTTTATTTCTGTCCTTAATAGTAATAGCTTCATTCGTATCTACAAACGGAACATAATAACTCCTTCTTTGCATCATATTTACATGCAGTTTAGAAATATCTTCATGGTATTCATTTAGTAATAACATTTTTATCCTCCCAATATATTTTTCAGCATTATGGAATAATGTTTCATATATTTTATTTTTTAATACGTATTTTATATATGTTTCTATAATAAAATATTAATATATTAATTATTACTTTAGAATATTCATAGGTTTCCTAAATATGGTATAATGTTTCTTGTAAATTTTTTTATATAGAGGTGATATACATACATGCAAATACTTTGGAAAAAATATACAAAAGAAAATTTTGAACTTAACTTAGATGAATGTGGAATAGAGCAGGGTATTCCTGGATTTGGATATAAGTATGAAGTGTTAAAAAATTCTGTTATACATTATGTAATTAGAGGATACGGAACATTTAAGCTTAATGATAAAATATATAATTTAAAAGAAGGAGATATATTTATATTATTAAAAGGTATGGATGTTGAATATATGGCTTCTATTGATAATCCTTGGGAGTATTGCTGGATAGGTTTTAGTGGTTCAAAAACTGGTGAATATTTAAATAGAACTTCTATTATTGATTCTAATGTTGCTACTTGCAAGGAAAACTCAAAAATACCATGTATAATATTAAATATGTGTGATATATCAAAAAATTATAATCCATCCAATTCTGATGATATATTATTATTAAATGAACTTTGCTCATTATTATATGAACTCATAAGAGAGTTTCCTAAACCTTTTGAGTATAAAGATAAAGAGATACATAAATATATTCAAGATGCTATTAATTTTATTAATTCCAACTATATGAATAGTATAACTGTTACTGAAATTGCTGAACATGTAAACTTAAGTAGAAGTTATTTATATAAAATGTTTATAAAAAATCTTAAGATTTCTCCACAAAAATATCTTATAAATCTTAGAATGTATAAAGCAACACTTTTATTGAAAAATACTAAGCTCCCTATAAGCGAAGTTGCAAATAATGTAGGCTATAGTGACTCTTTATTATTTTCAAAAACTTTTTCAAGATATTTTTCAATGTCGCCATTAAATTATAGAAATAATAAAGTGAATAATGAATAAAATACAAAAAGTAGAAATGAAGTTTAATTTGATAAACTTCATTTCTACTTTTATTAAATTTCTATTGGCTTATTCTTGTAACACCATTTTTTAAGTCATCAACTATTGCATCATATTCTGCTTCAGATAAATTATATCTTCTTAATAATAAGAAGCTTATTACTACAAATATACATGGAATTATACTTTGTATTAAGTGAATTCCGTTTAGTGTAAATGTAGATTGAGATGAATTAGCATTATAACCGATATAAGCTAAAATATATCCGCATACAGAACCACCAATTGCACTGGCAATTTTACTTTTAAATATATTTATAGAGAATATCATTCCTTCTGATCTCTTTCCCGTTTTCCATTCTCCGTATTCAACGCAATCAGCAACCATAGATGTTAAAGTAATATACCCTGCTCCATCAAAAATTCCACTTATAAAGTTTATAAGTATTAGTAAATGTAAAGAAGAATATGATAGGAAAAATACCATAAGTGACCCTACTGCACTAGCTAATAATCCTAATAGAGCAGTTTTTTTCTTTCCTAATTTACTTGATATATACGGAGAAATTATTCCTCCCACTATACTTGCAGCCATACCAATAGAGCTTACTACTGGTATCATCATTTCTGAATTAAAGTTATACTTTACATAATATATCAATATTGTATTTTTTATTGAACCGCTTAACTCTAATACTAACATTGATAATAGAACTATTCTTAAAGGCTTGTTTGATTTTAATAAATTTATAAATTGTTTTACGCCTTGCTTTTCTTTTTTATGGCTATTATTGGTAAGTTCTTTAACTCTAAAAGCAGTAATCCAAGTAAAAACAGTAGCAAAACAAACATAAATTATAGCTACCTTGCTCCAGCTTCCAAGAATTGATACAAGTGGTATAGTAAGTGATAATACTATAAAGTTACCTACATATGCTACTGTTCTTGCTGCTGTAACAATTTTAGTTTTCCCTTGAGAAGACCTTGTAATATTTGCAGATAGTGACCAATACGGTATATCCATAGCCGTAAAGCTTATTCCCCATAAGATATATGAAACATACATCCATATTATCTTATTACTATAACTTAAGTCAGGTGATGAAAAACACATTATTGTTGCAACTCCCATAAATATAGGAACAACAAATAAATAAGGTCTACTTTTTCCTAATTTTGTATTAGTATTATCAACTATAATACCCATTATTGGATCTGTTATTGCATCTATAATTCTTGCCACTAAAAATAATGTACCTATTGCCGCTGCACCTATTCCAAATTTATCAGTTAAAAAAATTAAAAAATAAGAATTAATTAATGCATATATCATATTATTTCCTAAGCTTCCTGAGCTATAATTTAATAAAGTTTTTACAGAAATCTCACTATTTTCATTAATTTGTTTGTTTATTACTGTTCTCAAAATTTCACCCCTATATTTATAATAAAATCTACAACACCTGTTTAATTAAACTTTAGAAATCGATTTCTTAAATCTCATATATATTATTACAATAATTTTCTTATAATAAAATAGAATTAAGTTTTTAAAATATTGATTTATGTTTCCTATATCTAAGTTTTCATTCCACAATTTATATCTATATTCATCATCATAAAACTTTCTAACTTTACCTTGCAGTTACTTATTATAACTTTCTATTTTATGGTCTTATGTCAATATTTTGGACACAAAAAGTCAAACTTTTTTATGCTGCACTTCTAGCTAATAATTCATATTGTTCTGGTGTCATGTAATTAATAGAAGAGTGTATTCTTTTTCTGTTATACCAACCTTCAATATATTTAAATATAGCTATATTGGCTTCTTCGAAGGTGCGATATGTATTTCTATAGATTTCTTCCTTCTTTATTGAAAAATGGAAAGATTCTATACAAGCATTGTCATAAGGACAACCTTTTTTTTACCGAAAGCGTAGCCAATTATTTTTTTAGAATGTAAGTCAAGAACTGAAGCTAAATAGCACCAACCATCCCTACTAGTATGAATATATGTAATATCTTCTGCCCTTTCCCATAATGGACACATCATTTCTTAACTAAATATTATTTTACTTAGTTCGTCTTAATGTGTCCACTACTTTATACTAACACCATTCCAGCTATTACTTTCCCTATAGTTTCTTCACTTACTGATAAATTATTAGAATTAAACCCATAATCCAATAAAAATGCAGTTTTATTTTGAACTTTTTCTAATTTTTCATGAATATAATCATTTTTACTTTGAATATCTTCTTTTTTTCTTATTTTATTAATAAAAAAATAAATTTACTTACCAATGTATTTTAGATTACCTTGTGTCTATAAAATAAACCCACAAAAATCATGATTTTTGTGGGTTTCATGTATAGAAGTGATGTAATACTCACATTTAAATATTGCTATCTTGGAATACACATTGGTCTATTAGTAATAGGATCAGGAATTACTATACTCTCTATACCAAATACATCTTTTAACATTGTTTCATTAAATATATCATGTACTTTACCTTTTGAATATATCTTCCCATTTTTCATACAAACAAGATTATCTGCATATCTAGCAGCTTGATTCAATTCATGTATTACTATAACTATTGTTTTTTTAGTCTTTTTATTTAAATCTTTTAGTAACTCTAAAATTTCTATTTGATATGCTAAATCTAAATAAGTTGTAGGTTCATCTAATAACAATATATCTGTATCTTGAGTTAATGACATTGCAATCCATGCACGTTGTCTTTGTCCACCAGATAATGAATCTAATTTCCTATCTTCAAATTCCTTAAGTCCAGTTACCTCAATAGCCCAATTTACTATTTCTTCATCTTCTTTTGATCTTCCTCCAAATAAACTTTTATATGGATTTCTTCCAAAATAACAAAGTTCCTTTACTGTTATACCTTCTGGTGCTATTGGTCCCTGCGGTAAAATTGCTAACTTTTTAGCTAATTCTTTAGGTTTATAATCATGTATTGATTTTCCTTCTAAAAATACATTTCCTTCCTTAGGAATTAATAGTCTACTCATTCCACTAAGTAAAGTAGATTTTCCACAACCATTTGCTCCAATTAAAATGGTAATTTCACCTTTTGAAATAGATATATCAATGTTATTAACTATTATTTTGTCCTCATATCCTAAAACTAAGTTTTTTATATCTAAGCTCATTATAATTACTACCTTTCTAATTAGATTTTTTTCTTAATAACAAATATAAGAAATAAGGTGCTCCTATTATAGCTGTTACTATTCCTACTGGAATTTCACTTGGTGCAATTATAGTTCTTCCTATAATATCTGCTGTAATTAAAAGTATTGCTCCAATTAAACCACTTAATGGAATAACTAAAATATGTTTATATCCAACTAAATTTTTTGCTATATGTGGTGCTACAAGTCCTACAAATCCTATAGTTCCACTTACACTTACACTACTAGTTGTAAGTATTATTCCTATTAATAATAAACCAACTTTTAATAAACTTACCTTTTCACCCAAATTAATAGCTATATTATCACCTAATGATAATATATCTACTTTATGTGCTAATACTATAGCTAATGGAATAAATATTACTACATAAGGTGTTAGTACTTTTACTTCATTCCAATATCTTCCCCATACACTTCCCGTTAACCATAAAAGAATAGTTTGTATATTTTCTGAATTGCTTATATTTAAGTATTGTATTCCTGCATCAAATAATGCACTTATAGCTATTCCCATTATTACTATACTAGTATTTTTGAAATTTGTTTTTTTAGTTAGTATATAAATAATAGTTCCTGCTAAAAGCCCTCCAACCATAGCCCATAAGGATATAGGCTCTTTTAAACCTAGACTTATTGCCATACAAGCAAAAAAGCCTGCTCCTTTTCCTATCCCAAGTACATCAGTAGATGCAAGTGCATTTCTAAGTACACCTTGAAAAATAGCCCCTGCTACAGCTAAACTCATACCTACCATTATACATATTAATAATCTAGGTATTCTATATTCAAAAATAATGAAAGAGTATTTTGAAGTTGAATTATTAAATATTGCATTAAATACATCTGTTATATTTAATATCTTACTTCCAAAGAGTAAGCTTATAAAAGATACAAGCACTAACATTATTATATTTATAGTAAATATTAATGTATTTTTACTTTTCACTTACTCCACCTCTTTTCATTTCTTTATTAGCTAGTATTATATAAAAAACTGCTCCCATAAAAGCTGTTACTATTCCTACTGGTGATTCATAAGGATACTTTAAAATTTTAGATATTATATCTGATAATAAAAGCAAATTGGCTCCATATATACCGCATAATATAAAACTTTCTCTAAAATTTCTTGCTCCTAGCTTAATTACTATATGAGGAGTTATTAATCCTATAAATGATATTGGTCCTGCTATTGCTACAGAAGAACTGGATAGTAAAATTACTACTATAGTTGCTATACTTTTTATTACTTTAATATTTTCTCCTAAGCTAATTGCTATGGCATCCCCCATTTTTAATGTATCCATTGAATTTGATATTTTAATTATTAAAAGTATTGATATAATAAAACATGGTAATAACTCCACTATATGTGTAATTTGAGCATGATGAACTCCTCCAATCATCCAAAACAGTAAATCTGATGTTTTACTATCATTAAATAGCATTATAAATTTTGTTATAGAGCTTAAAAATAACTGTATACTTATTCCTACTAATGTTACTTTTAATGGTGATAAATTTCTAATTTTCCCTATTGTTTGAACAGTTATCCCTACAAATCCTGCTCCCAAAAAAGATGCTAATATTTTTGTTTTATATCCTAATGCAGGAAAAAATACCATTACTATAACTACTGATAAAGTAGCTCCTGCATTTATTCCTAAAACTTGAGATGATGCAAGTGGATTTCTAGTTAAGTTTTGCATAATTAATCCAGAAATAGCCATAGATGCTCCAACTAATATACATAATAATACACGTGGAAGTCTAATAGTTGTTATTATTAAATCCTCTTTACTTCCACTATAATCAAAAATAGCACTTATAATATCCTTAAAGCCTATATCACTCATTCCTATTAAAATGTCTATTAATAAAAATACCCCTATTGCTAATATACCTATAGTTGAAAATATTAAAAATTTATTTTTATTTATAGACTTCACTTGCATCACCATCCTATCATTTAATTATTATCTAATAGCCATTGTGACATTTCTTTAGTTAATGTATTTATTGATATAAATCCTCTATATTGTGTCCAAGGACCTCTTGCTATCGTTGTATATACATCTCCATTTTGTATAGCTTTTAATGATTTATATAATTCTGTATCTTTCCATTCTTTGTATATAGTTTTATCTATATCTTCTCTCATATATACCATTATATCTGGATTGATTTCTACCAATTGTTCTAAAGATAATGATACTTCTTTATCATTATTTTCAATTGCATTAACAAATCCTGCTTTTTCCAAAACTTGTCCTACAAATGAAGTTGAAGTATGTGCTGTGTATTCATCATTTTTAGGTGATACTGTTAATATTTTTTTATCTCCTAATTTTTCTTGTGCTTTTGCTTTAACATCTGATAATAATTTTTCTGTTTCTTCTATCTTAGTCTTTGCTTTATCTTCTTTTCCAACTATTTTTGCTATAGTTTCAAAGTTCTTTATGTATTCATCATAGCTTGATCCAATACTATCTAATACTATTGTTGGTGCTATTTTGCTTAAATCTTCATATATTTTGCTATGTCTAGTTGTATCTGCTATTATTAAATCTAAATCTAATGTACTTAGTTCTTCTAAATTTGGTTCTTTACGATTTCCAACTGATACGTATTCTATTGATTCTCCATTTGTTATATCTGTTACTTTAGTTTGCTCTCCATCGTCAGCTATAGCTACTGGATTTACTCCTAAGTTATAAAGTGAGTCTAAAAATGATAATTCTAATACTGCTACTTTTTTAGAAGTATCATTTAAAGTTGTAGTTCCTAATTTATGTTCTACTACTATTTGATTTTCACTTTTTACTTTTTCTTCATTTGTTTGTGTTCCACACCCTATAAGTGCTACACTTCCTATTATCATGCTCATTAATACTGATTTTTTTATTAATTTATTTAGTATCATATCTGATATTCCCCCTTCTTTTGTTATTGATTTATATTATTACTTGAATTGTATTATCACTTGAATTATATTATCATTTTCGCCTTATTTCGTCAATATTTTCATATTTATATTATATTTTTTATTGATAAATTATAATATAAAGTACAAAAGTGTCTTGTGCTACTTTTCAGTGAAGAAGGTCACTTTTGTTATCCACTAAACACTTGATACCCATAGTATTCCATATATAAATTTTCCATAATCATGATTTAATCTAAACCAACGACCCCAGCACCATTTGCATAAAAATGCACACCCCTTAGTAAAAATTCAACTAAGAGGTGTGCATAAACACTGAAAAAGCCTAAAAACAGTCAAAGTGTATATTAAAAATAATTAATTTTACTATTCTATATATTATTATCTATTATCAAGCATAAACATAAATTGTGATGTATAATTATCAACTTCATCTTCATATACTAAAGTAATTGTATATATATATGAGTCAAAATTTGTAGTATCTATTGTTACAACTCCATTTTCATCTACACAATCTTTTATATCTAAAGTAGTATATTCATGTGTTTTATTATGCTTCACTATTACTGATTTTGGTAATAATTTTTCACCATTTCTATTTATAACATCTAAGTTTACAATTGCTTTATTATCTTTTGAATAAATACTGCCTGGAATTAATCCACCTAAAACATTTGCTTTTAAATCTTTTAATTTTTTAAGATTTTTAAGTGGTGATAAATCTCTTATTTCATTATAGTCTATATCTAATGATTCTAAGTTTATGGCATGTTGTAACCCTTCTAAACTTTCTACTTGTGATACTTTTAGTGAAGTAAGCTTTCTCATTTGTCCAACTGTTATTTCACCTGATATTCCAAGTTCTTTTTGTATACTAGCTTTTAAAAATTCATCTTTTATTTGCACTATTTCATTTAAATTAACTTCTACTAATGAATCCATAGCTTCTTTTAATTTTTCAATAGCTTTGTCTATTGTTTCTTGATTAGCTGAACTTAAAGCTTCTTTACCAACATTTATTGCATTTTCTAATCTTTCAATAGATTCTTGAGTATAATTATTTAAATTTATATTTTCAGCTTTTGTTAAAACTTCTTCTAATTTAGCTGTATTAAATTTTGCTATATTTCTAAATCTTGCCTCTGCCCAGTCTGCATGATCCCAAGTAATACCATTAGTTGCTGAATCTACTACTAATTTAACTTCATTAGAGTTTCTAACATCTACCATTAAACGTTGTTTTGGTGAATTTGATTTCATAACATCAGTTTCTACTTTTAATTTACCATCTACATAAACCTTAAATATAACACTTGATGCACTTTGATTTGATACAAATTCATCAAGACCTACCCAAGTATCAAATATATCATATCCTGTTGAATCATATACTATTTCTGAATAAGAATGAGTTCCTATACCCTTTTTAAAAGTATCATAAGTTCCATTTTCATTTAAAAGTTTTATAGGTTGTTGTCTTACTGATTTATCTTTACCTATAGCCCCTGAACCTATTATTGCTGATTTCCATTCTAAATCAGATACATAAGTTTCTTCATCTGTAATTGCTACTTTTCTTGTAAATTCAGTTGTTAAGTTATCACTGTCTGTTACAGAATATACAACATCAAATATTCCAACTTTTCCTTTTTCATAATCTGTTTTTACATTTATTTTAGAAGTTAAGTTTCCATCTTCATAATCAGTTGCTGTTATTCCTTGAAGTAAATCTACTTCCTCATTTACATTAAATACTGCTAAATCTTTACCTTCTATTACTGGTTTTGAATAATTTTTATATAATTTAGTATCTGCCCAAGATGCAAAATCTCCTACTAAGTTTCCATCTACATCATCAGCAATTAAAGTAAGTTCTTTAACTCCTGTAACATCTAATCTTACATATTCTGCAGGAGTATTTGTTTTTATTACATCAGAAGTATAAACTTCTTTTCCATCAGCAAGTATTCTAAATCTTATTGTTGTACTTCCTAAGTTATAGTTTTTATCTGTTCCCACATATGTTGTAAAATAGTTGTAATTTCCATCTAAATTATATACTATTTTAGCATTTGTTGCAGCACCAATACCTTTATCAAAAGTTTTAACAGTTCCATCTACGTTAAGTTTAATCTTATTAGTTGAGCCAACTGCCATATCTTTAACAACACTTCTCCATCCAGTTGTAGCTGACTCCCAATTCATATCTGATAAATATTTACTTTGACCATAAACTACTATTGTTCTTTCCTTTGTAGTTATATTTGAATCACTATCAGTTACTGTGTATGTTACTTTGTATGTTCCTACTTTGTTTGATGAAAATCCACCATCATTTACTACTATATTTGAAGTTATGTTGCCATCTTCTTGATCACTTGCAACTACTCCATCCATTAAATTTAATTCAGTATTTTTCTCAATCATTGTAAATTCTTCAAATGTTAAAGTTGGGAATTTAGCTTTTATTATTTTTTCAGCGTTATCCAATTCAACTTTGAATAATTCATATGCTGGATGATTTTTAACTTCTTCTCTTAAAGTTTCTAATTTTTCTAAAGTATTATAGCTTTGTGCTACTTCTGTTTTGTTTTCATCTGTAAATAAACCAGCCATTTTATCTGCTAATTTATCTTCTTTATAAAATGCCACTTCACCAAAGCTTGCCCATTCTCCACTTGCTTTTACAAATTTAAACTTCACTCTTCTTGCATTTACTTTGCTCATATTAAATTCAACAGTATCGCTTATTGCTCCAGAATATGAGCCTTGTCCTGCTAAATAGAAATCATCTCCTGATTCACTTTCTGATACATATATTTCAAATTCAGTAGCAAAACCTTTGTTATTTCCGTCACGCCTTGATGCATATGCCATCTTGCTTATTTCTTGAACTTCACCTAAATCAAATGTTACTTCATTTTTAAATGAACTATTATTTGGAGAGTTTGTCTCCCAATGAGTATTTATTTTTCCATCTATTGCATTGCCTATTACACTGTTTCCGTAATTTCCTGCATTATTTTTTGCACATACTATAGGTAATTTAAACTCTTCGTTATATCCATCTAAATTTGAGAACTGCCCATACTTAGATTTTGTAACTGTATAATCTTCAGATACTGTAACATATATTTTTTTACTTGTTACATTGTTATCTTTATCAGTTACTTTATATACAACTTCAAATTTTCCTATTTTATCTTTTTCAAAACTATTTGATTCAATTTCAATTTTTGATGTTAAATTTCCATCTTCCACATCAATTGCTTCAACACCTTCTCTTGGATTGAAATCTTGTCCAAGTTTTAAGTTTTTATTTTCTGCTATAATTTTTGGTTTAGCATTATTTGTAGTTAATTTTGGATTAGCTATTAGTCCATGGTCTGCTGTATTTCCATTTTCAGCATCAGAAACTTCAATTACAAGCTCTTTAACACCTGATACAGGAACATTTACATAAGCCATGTTGTCATAATATCTTAAAACATCTGTAGATGCTAAAACTTTACCATCTGCTATTATTTTAAATTTGATACTTGAATTATTATTTGGTTGTATTGATGATTGATCAACTCCAAGTAATGCCTCAAATGTATCATATTCTTTATCTGATAAATCGTAAGTTATCTTACCATTAGCATGTATTCCAAAACCTTTTTCAAATGTTTTTATATTTCCATTTACTCTACCTTGTATATTAGAGTTTCTTCTTGGAGTCCCCCATGCTGTTGATACAGATTTCCACTCAAAATCTGATAAATAATCATAGTCACTTACTACTTTTACATTTAATATTTTATTAAAAGTTACATCATTATCTTCTACTATATATTTAACTTGATAGTTTCCATGCTTAGTAGTATCTACATTACTTTCAAATTTAACTTTTGATGTTATGTCACTTCCTGAGTGAGTAAATCCTTTAACATAATCCATAGCATTAAATTCTTCATTTAAATTTAATGTTATAGTTTCTTGTTGAATACTTATGCTTGGTGTTAATGAATTTATTTGTACTTTATCACCTGTTGATAAATTTTTTGCATAAGGTATTACTTCATAATTTATATTTTCATTTGTATTAGTTGCCTCTGAATCTGTATAAGTTCCAGATGTAGTAAACCCTATCACTTTTCCATTTTTCACTATTTCATAACCAAGGAAGTCATCTTTTGCTTCACTAGCAATACTCATGCTTAGTTTTATTCCAGAATTTGATTTTGATAATGAAACTTCTAAAGAAGTATCTTTGTTTTCAAATCCATTTCCTTCATAATTCATAGCACTAGTATTTAAATACCATATTTTTTGTCCTACATTTGAGTATTTCTCTTTTAATCTATTTTTACATTCATCTGATAATTTAAATCCATATTTGTCAAAATAATTACTTAAATTCATACCTATAATTTCTGATGAATATTCAGCAAATAAATCTTGCTTTTCTTGTGTAGTGCTAGGATTAGGTTTTCTCTTTCTATATAATGCTTCTAACTCTGGCCAATAAGTATTTTTCTTTATTTGTAACTGCCAGAACATTCCTAGTTTTTCAGAATAATCTAATTCTTCGTACGTTTTTAATGATTTCTCTGGTGCTAAATACTCATATAATTTATCATATTGTACTCTATCATTTAATCCATTTTTTATATAAGCATTGTTTGCCCACATATTATTAGTAACTTCGCCCCACTCTCTTGCCTTTATATCCATTTGGTGTCCGGCTTCATGAAGCATTCCCCAAAGTACACTGTTTATACTACTTTCATCAGTTCTTAATACAATTTCTTGTATATGTCTTTGAATACCTATATGATCAGTATATGCATAAGCTGCACCATAAGGTTGCATTAACCTTACTGCTGTTCTAACATTTGTAGAATCATTATCTGGATCGCTAGTATCATCTTTTAATCCAGCAAAATCAAATGCTTCTTGGAATTTCTTATTCCAAACATCTACACTTTCTTCAACATCTACGTTTTCATTTACATATACTTGATATGCTGCTTTTGCAGTTCCTGTGTATAATACTCTTTTTGTACTGAATTCATATATATCAACTGTATTTTCAGGATCTTTATCTAGCTTTTCTTTATATTCTTTTAATAATTTTAAGAATTTTTCTTTATCATCTCCTGGTTTGAATGATGGGAAGAATTCTCCACCTTCTATACGTACAACTGGGGCTTTTCCTTGTTGTTCAGGTATATATTTATTTATTAAATATACTGCTCCACCCTTTGTAGATTTCATACTCCATGAGTCACTATATATTTCAGGTACTGTTATAACATTCATACCCTTTTGTAATTGATACTCTTTTTTCCAGTAACCAAATCTACCTTCTTGCTGAGTAAATGCAATTGTTGGAAGTGGTGCCCCATCTTCTGCATCAACAAAAACTCTAAATACTTGTCCTGGTTTTGCCACTATACCTGTAGATTGTAAGTCTGTACCAAAAGTAGACATTTTTAATTGATTTCTTGCTTTTGCATGTGTATCACCATATTGTGTCAGTGTAAATGTTCTATCTGAGTAATCTTTATCACCTTTTAAAATTTCTTTTGCTAAATCTATAGAATATACTAATTGTTCTTTTAAAGGATGATTATTAAGTTCCGCTTCTAAATTATTTATTACATCTATATTGTTATATTCATCTTTTAACTTTGTCATTGTACCATCTGTAAAAATATTATTTATTATTTCAGATAGTGTATCCTTTTTATAAAGCATAAACTCTGAGGCAGATGCCCAATTTTGATTAGCTTTTTTGAATTTAAATTTTACTCTTTTAAATTCTGTTTCTTCAAATTCTATTTCTACTATATCTCTAGTAGAATCTGTATATTTTCCTTGGCTTACTAAAGTGAAATCATCTTCATTGTCTGTAAGTGAAGAGTATATTTCAAATTCTTCAGCAAAACCTTTACCTTTGGCACCATCTTGTCTTGCACCATATACTATTCTATTTAATTTCGTTACTTCATCTAGTGTAAGTATTACTTCATTTTCAAAGGTTTCACTGTTAACTTTTCCTGTTTCCCAATGAGTACTAAAGCTTCCATCAATAGCTTTATATATGTTTGATGATGAATATTGTCCTCCGTTATTAGTTATTGAAATTATTTTAGAATTATCTAATTTAAAAGCTTTATTATACTCTTCTAAATAACTACTATTAAGTAAATCAAACTTACTTACTTTAGATTGATTTAATTGTATATTTCCATTTTCTTCATTTGATATACTTCTAGATAATTTGATGTCTTCTTTTATCTCACTAGCAAAAACATCTATAGTTTGTGCTGAAAAGTTAAAAGTGGTTGCTAACATAATTAAGGCTGATAGTTTTCTTCTGTGCATATTTCTCCCCCAAAGTAATTTATTGTTTCATAAGTACACTAAGTTGATATAAAAAAAAGCTACTCTAAAGAGTTTACCTATTATTTTTACACGTCATTCTACCATTATATACATATTTGGTCAATATTTTGATAATCCAACTAAAGCTTTTCTAAGCACCTTTTCATAGCAAGGGTTTTCTTTATACAAGAAATAAGCCGTGAAAAATTTTCACGGCTTATTGTGGTGGAGGCGATGGGTGTCGAACCCATGTCCGAAAGCAGACCAGTCTGACTTTCTACGAGCATAGTTTGTGACTAAAATTTCGGTCCTCAGTTCGCTCACAAACAAACTCCTGATTCCCTAGCTTCATAAATACCCCTTTAGCTCAAAGCTTTGCTAAACTTCGTTCCCCACTTTAATGACACCAGTAATCCTATGCGTGGGCACACAGGGCTGATGAGCAGCGTTAAATTAAGCTGCTAATGCAAAATTATCTTCTGCGTTTATATTTAATGCATACTTTATTATCGAGGTGACATGCTTGCCTCGGCTCGCTTATCAAACCCATCTTACCCCCGTCGAAGCCAAAACGCCCCCATGTAGTAATATGATATGATAGCTTACTTACCATCCATATTAAGTTTTAAATCCTAATAAGTTTCTTATTAGGATTTAATTATAATTCATTTAAAATTTATTGTCAACTTTCAGTTTTATCTCTACAAAGTTCCTCATATTGATTATTTATTTCATTATATTTTCTAATTAAGTCATTATACTTAGAGTTATTTTTCTTTCTTACTTTTTCACATATCTCTACAAGATAATCATAGTTCTCTATAACTTTATTTACTATATTTTTATCAATTTTATTATCATCTGCCATAGCTTTTAATATATCAAGAGTTTTATCTTTAGAAAACTTTTCTTTATAAGGCCTCTTTTCCATTAATGCACTTGAAATATCAGCTACTGCCAATATCTTAGCTTCCATAGGTATTTCTTCATCTTTAAGCCCATATGGATACCCAGTTCCATCTAACTTTTCATGATGCATCTCTGCTATTCTTCCTACATATTCCAATCCAAGTTCCTTTAAAATCATACCTGTATATATAACATGTTCTTTCATTATTTCCATTTCTTCATAAGTTAATTTATCTGACTTTTCTAATATTTCTATAGGAGTAAATAACTTCCCTAAATCATGACAAAAAGCTGAAAGTAAAATAGTATCCATATCTTCTCTTACTATTCCTAAAAGCTTATATAAATTATACGTAATTACTTCTACAGTTATAGAGTGTTCTAATGTACCTCTACTTCTAAAATTATTACATTGTATTATCATCTTGATAAACTGCTCTAACTCTTCTTTTGATATTTCTATAGTGTCTAAATAATTATAAAGTTCACTCAAATATTCTCCACTGCTTATCTTCTTATATAAAATATCATCTTCATTTATTTTTGAAAAAATATTACAAACTTCTATAGTAAACTCTTCATCAATATGGCTTAATAATTTTCCCATGTTTAAACTAAGCCCGTTTATATATATATTATCAATATCATTTAATATATTAAACAAAATAGCTATTTCTTTATATCTAATACTTATTAAAGAATATTTATCATACGGAAGATGATGATATAAACATATCTCAGCCATATCTGTAGAATAAACAGTGTAATTTTCTAAAAATATATATCCGAATACTGAATGATTACTCAAATCTGCTGTTACAGATTTATCATGTTTAAATTTTTCTTCTAATTTACAAGCGCCAATATCATGTAAAATGGCTATTTGCACCATTTGATTTATTTCATCTTCACTGTATTTGCCTTGTTCTTGTAAATATTTTAATAATATGTATGCAACTCTGTGACCGTGTAGAAATAATTCTTCATCTGTTCCATTAAGAATATAAATAAATAATCTTAGTACATTTCCTAGAACATACTTTTTCATTCTTCTACTCCACCTTTTCCCCTCTTATATAATTCCATAACACTCATTATAAATCAATCTCTCATATTATAATTTTTCGTCTACAAATACTATTTTCTTTAACAACAGTATCAAAGATTAACAGATAATTTTTATAAAAAAAGTGATAAAAGCTATACAAACCTAACAACTTCTATCACTTCATAATTTATATTATATTAATATTTATTGTTTTTGACACTATTTTACGCTTCTTCTTTAATTCCCATAATAAAAGTAGCAATAAAAGAAACTGCTCCTGCAATAACTAATCCTATACAGTAATTTAGCATCGTATCACTAGTTGTAATAGCTATAGCTGGTAAAGCTGTAACTCCAACTGCTGTCATTTGAACTTTAGTAGCTACTACATAAGCTCCAGCTGCTGCTCCACCAATGGCAGCTCCAATTAAATCCTGTTGTTGCTATAAGTCCTAATTCTATAGCATGGAAGCTGTGGTGTATACCTGATTAAATATTTACCAGTGTAAACTGGCAATACCTCACTTTGTAAAACCTTTTCATAAGTTTCAAAATAAATTTGCAATACAAGGTATCGTTCCCATATTTTCAAATATAAAATTTACATCTTACTATTATTTCATTATGCACTATTTCTTTCTATAAGTATATATGAAAGCTTAATATTTTTTTTAACAGTTTTTGATATTTTTATCCCACTCTTTAATAATTCCAACATTATTTCTGCACTCTTTCTACCTGATGTCTTGTAATGATAGTGAATTGTAGTTAATTTTGGTGAAACAACTTCTGAAATCCTAGTATCTCCAATACTCACCACTGCTACATCCTTTGGTATATTTAAACCTTTATCTTTCAAACAATCTATGGCAGCTATAGCTAGATTATCCGTAACTGCAAAAATCGCTGTTGGTGTATTCTTTTTATTTATAAGATCATTAGCTAATTTATAACCACTTTCATAAGAGAAATCTCCCACTTTTAAATTTTCTATATCCATCTCTATATTATTTTCTTTTAAAGCTGCTATATATCCATTTTCTCTCTCAAGACCAACAGATCTATCTTCTTCATAAACCCCTATGAAACCAATATTCTTATGACCTTTTCCTATAAGATACTCTGTCATATATTTTGCAGCATTAAAATCATCATGATATACACAAGGATAGTTATCCATATACTGTGCCACCACAACTATTGGCACATTTAACTTATCCATAATCTTCTTATGTTTTGGAGTTATTTTAGTTCCCATGAATATTACGCCATCTACTTGATTATTTTTAAAAATATTTAAATATTCAAATTCTTTTTCCACTGAAAGGTTAGTGTTAGCTATCAGTACATCATAATTATTTTCCGATAACACTTCTGTGATTCCTTGTACAACTCTTGGTGCTGTTTCTGTAGATATCTTTGGCACTATTACTCCAATAAGGTTTGTCTTACCAGTCCTTAATGATTTAGCATAACTTTGTGGCATAAAACCAGTCTCATCAATTACCTTCTTTATTTTTTCCCTGGATTCTGCTCCAACATAGCCATTATTTAAGTATCTTGAAACTGTAGATTTTGATACACCTGCTAATTTGGCTATATCAATTATATTTAATGTCATTTCTTATCCCTCACTTTATATATCAGCAGGATATATTCTAATCCTATCTATCTCCTACACTTATCCATTATTACTATTATAGTATATATTACTATAAATATATACTTATTTTTATAGTAATATATACTATATGGTATTATACTCAAAACACTAAATAGCCTATATAAAAAATATAAAAACTAATCATCTACATTATTTGTATCACCTGTACTATTCTCCCGATATAATGCAGTAGTTCCTATCAAATTAAAAATATATGCTATTTCTTCTAATACAGCTCCAATAAATATTTCTTTATTTGCACTTTTAGTAACTAAAAAATCTTCAGTATCTAAATTATGTGGTAATCTTTGATACTTCGTCCAATAAATCGGTGTTAATATAGTTTGTCCAAATAATTCTAATTGAGCTGCTAATACTGCTGTAGCATCAACATTAATTCCCATATCTTCAAATTCATCTGCAACTTCATTAATTAGCTCACTTTCTTCTTTATCACCATATTGGCCAGCTTGAAAAATTTCATTTCTCCTTTTAATTCTAAATTGTAATATATTTATCCCTTGAACTGAAGCTGTATATTCTAATAAATATCCTAATACTAAAATTAATTGAGCTTTCCATTGGGTCTGCAATAATTCTATATCTTGCAAATCTTGTAATGTATAATTATTATATTTATTAATTGTTTCTTCAGAATAACCAGTTTCATTTCTTCCAGCATTTTTGTCTTTTTTATATTTATTATGGGATATATGACACACCCCCTATTCTCGTAAAGTGAAATAAGTATCTTAGCTAGTCCTATATTTTATAATATACCTAGCTTCATTTTTGGTGATTTTATGATAAAAAAAACAGATGTACCTAAAATTTTTCTAATACATCTGTTTTTATAATTATCTATTTCTCTCTTTAAGTGCTCTTTCCATATCTCTCTTATGGGCTTTTTCTAACATAGAATCTCTCTTATCATAATTCTTTTTACCTCTACATAATCCTAAAGCCACCTTAACTTTTCCCTCTTTTAAGTATACAGATAAAGGAATTAGCGTATATCCTTCTCTTGCTATTAATCCATTGAATCTAGCTATCTGCTCTTTATGCAAAAGTAACTTTCTTTCTCTTAATGGATCAACATTAAATATATTTCCTTGTTCGTAAGGACTAATATGCATGTTGTAAATAAAAACTTCACAATTTCTTACATCTGCATAACAATCCTTTAAATTGCATTTACCAGCTCTAATAGATTTTACTTCAGTTCCAACTAAAGCTATCCCTGCTTCTATAGTCTCCTCTACAAAATAGTCATGACGAGCCTTTCTATTTTCAGCTAAATTGTTTTTGTTTTTAACCCTTGCCACTTTTTCCACCCACTTTATTTATTACGTACTTTTTCTTTTATTATAACAAAATAATAAACATTTGAAACTAAAATTAACGCAGTGCTTATTAACTTGTAGTTTAATTAGCGTAGCGTTTAACTGCAAATAACTTCTATATAATTATTTACATACCTTCATCTTCCTCTTTTTGACCTTCTTCTTTTGGTCCAAACTCTTTCTTGATTTCAGCAATTATTGAAGCCGTTCTTTTACTTGGAACTATTTCTTCTTTTTCTCCTTCATTCTTAACTATATCAAAGAATATTTCTCTGTTATCAATATCTACTCTGCTACATCTTACTTTTACCGCATCACCTAATCTATAGATATTCTTAGTTCTTTCACCAATAAGCATTAAATGTGCTTCATCATATACATAATAATCATCATCTAAATCTGTAATATGAACTAATCCTTCAATGGTGTTTGATAATTCCACAAAAATACCAAATGAAGTTACAGATGAAATTATTCCATCATATTCTTCTCCAATTCTATCCATCATATATTCAGCTTTCTTTAAATCATCAACTTCTCTTTCAGCATCTTCTGCTAACCTTTCCATTTCAGATGATTGTTTTGCTGCTTCATCTACAATAACTGCAAGTCTTTCTCTTCTTTTATCATTTATCTTACCATTTAGATTTTCCTTAATTATTCTATGAATTTGTAAATCAGGATATCTTCTTATAGGAGAAGTAAAATGACAATAGTATTGTGCTGCTAAACCAAAGTGTCCTGCACATTCTGGTGAATATCTAGCTTGCATCATACTTCTAAGTAAAAGTGTACTTACCACTGTTTCTTCTGGTTTACCTTGAACCTTTTCTAAGATTTCTTGGAGAGCTCTTGGATGTATCTCTTGTGAAGATTTAATTGTATATCCTAAGTTATAAATAAAATCTCTAAATCTTTGAAGCTTTTCATCATCTGGCTCTTCATGTACTCTATAAACGAACGGTAAATTCTGCCAATACATATTTTCAGCAATAGTTTCATTACATACAAGCATAAACTCTTCTATTATTCTATTAGCTATTGCTCTTTCATATGGTTTTATATCAATTGGACGTCCAAGCTCATTAAGCACTATCTTTGATTCCTCAAAATCAAAGTCAATTGCTCCTCTTTTTCTTCTCTTTTCTCTTAAAATTAAGCACAACTCTTCCATAGTCTTAAAGTCTTCTATTAAATAATCATATTTATTTAATAGCTCTTCATCAGCTTTGCCTTCTAATATTTTAGTTACATCAGTATAAGTCATTCTTTCGTTTGTTTTAATTACTGTTTCATCAATTTCATGAGCTAGAACTTTACCCTTATGGTCTATTTCCATAAAACAACTTAATGTAAGTCTATCTACATTTGGATTTAATGAACATATACCATTTGATAATTTTTTAGGAAGCATTGGAATAACTCTATCTATTAAGTATACAGAAGTTGCTCTTTTTAAAGCTTCTTTATCTAGTGGATTTTTTTCTCTAACATAATGTGAAACATCAGCAATATGCACCCCTAATCTATAATTGCCATTAGCCAATCTTTCGATAGATACAGCATCATCTAAATCCTTGGCATCCTCTCCATCAATAGTGACCATTCTTAAATCTCTTATATCTCTTCTTCTAGCAATTTCAGCTGGATCTATTTCTTCTGATATTCCTTCAGCATATTTTAAAACCTTTTCTGGGAATTCTTCTGGAAGTCCGTGCTTTTTGATTATTGTTAATATATCAAGACCCTTTTCACCCTTTTTACCTAATACTTCAGTTATTACTCCCTCTGGACTTCTTCTCTTATCTGCCCATTTAACAACTTTGACTATTACCACATCTCCATGTTTTGCTCCATTGCTATCTTTTTTAGAAACAAATATATCTTGTGTAAGTCTTGTATCTTCTGGTACTACAAATCCAAAGTTTCTACTTTCCTCGTAAACTCCAATAACTTTTGTATTTGCTCTTTCTAGTATTTCAGCAACTTCTCCTTCTCTTTTCTTGCCATTTAAATCATCTCTCGTAATTTGAACTAATATTCTATCACCATTCATGGCACCATTCATACATGAACTTGGTATAAATACATCATTTTCACCTTCATTTTCAGGAATTAAGAACCCAAATCCCTTTTTGTGTACCTGTAATTTTCCTGTTATTAATCCCATTCTCTCTGGAACTGCAAATTTATCCTTCTTAGTTCTTACGATAAGTCCTTCCTTTTCCATTATCTTTAAAGTCCATTTAAAATCTGTATATTCATTCTTGCTTATATCAAAAACAGCTACAAGCTCTTGAATATCCATTGGCCTGTAAGCTTCTTCTCTCATGAAGCTTAACAATGTTTCTTTTATTCCCATATAAATTTATTCCTCCATTTTTATATCTATATTTTATTCATATAAACTTATATTCTTTAATATATTTTATCCTACTTTAATTATTAACAATAAAATAGACCACTATACTTTATAGCGATCTATGTATAATCTATTTAACTACGTTTAAAGCTATTGTATTAATAGCAAATAATAACATTGAAATCATTGTAACCTTTGCTAATAATGCTTCTTTTGTTCTTCCTTTATTTTTAGCAAAGAAAGTTTCATTTTTACTTCCTTGAATAAGTCCGCTTAAAGCATCAGCTTTACTTTTTTGCATTAATATTGATACTACAACAATTAATCCTACTACAATTTCAATTGCAAATAAAATTTTAGTTAACATGGTGCACCTCCCATATGTAATTCCTCTTAATTATGTGGTTTAATCATACCATAATAAGTTATAAATTACAAGCAAGCTACATATTCTGTCATTTATTTTCTTTACTTTTCATAACTTAAAAGGCATTTCTTAAAATTGAAATGCCTTTTTAAATTACTTCAAATTAAAAAATGCCTTTTTACCTCTATATTCAGCAACATCATCCAATTCTTCTTCTATTCTTATTAATTGATTATATTTTGCTACTCTTTCAGATCTAGCAGGGGCACCAGTCTTTATTTGTCCAGCATTTACTGCCACAACAAGGTCTGCTATAGTTGTATCTTCAGTTTCACCACTTCTATGAGAAATAACTGCTGTATAACCAGCTCTATTTGCCATTTCTATAGCATTTAATGTTTCTGTAAGAGTTCCTATTTGATTTAATTTAATAAGTATTGAATTAGCAACTCCTCTATATATTCCATCACTTAATCTATCTGTATTAGTAACAAATAAATCATCGCCTACTAATTGAACTCTATCGCCTAATCTCTCAGTTAGTAACTTCCAACCTTCCCAATCTTCTTCTGCCATACCATCTTCAATTGAAATTATTGGATATTTATTAACCCACTCTTCAAAGAAATCTACCATTTCAGTGGCACTTAAAGTCTTGCCTTCATTTTCTAATACATATTTACCATCTTTATAATATTCAGATGAAGCTGCATCTATAGCAATAAAGATTTCCTTTCCTGGTTCATATCCTGCTTTAGTAATAGCTTCTAAAATAACATCAATTGCTTCTGCATTTGATTTTAAGTTAGGTGCAAAACCGCCTTCATCTCCTACACCTGTTGAATATCCTTTATCATTTAATGTTTTCTTTAAAGAATGATAAATCTCTCCACAAGCTTGAACTGCCTTATCAAATGAATCAAATCCTACTGGCATTATCATAAACTCTTGTAAATCTACAGAATTATCTGCATGTGAACCACCATTTATTATATTCATCATAGGTACTGGAAGAACTTTAGCATTAACTCCTCCTACATATTGATATAGTGGTATTCCTAAATAATTTGCTGCTGCATGTGCCACTGCTAAGGAAACTCCCAGGATAGCATTAGCTCCTAATTTCCCCTTATTGCTAGTTCCATCAAGTTCTATTAATATTTTATCAATATAAGTTTGATCAAATACGTTACATCCTATTAATTCTTCGCTAATAGTATCATTAACATTTTCTACTGCCTTTAAAACACCTTTTCCCATGAAGTAGTCTTTGTTCCCATCTCTTAATTCTACTGCTTCATAAATACCTGTAGATGCTCCTGAAGGAACTGCCGCTCTGCCCATAGTTCCGTCTTCAAGATAAACTTCTACTTCTACAGTTGGAAAACACCTTGAATCTAATACCTGCCTAGCAACTACATCTACTATTTCAACATAATTTTTCATGAATATTTCCTCCTTTATGTAAAAAATAATAATCACTTTAAACTACTTCATTATTTTTTTCATAAATATAAAATAATATTCATAAATTTATCAGCATGAAAAATGGACTGTTCTTTTAACAAACAGTCCATCTCTTTATTCTTCTTCATTGCAGTACTCTTCAAATTTCATTTCCCACTTCTTTGCACTTTCATAATCAATTTCTCGCATATACTTTAAAAATATATCTAAATAATCTATTCCTTTTAACCCCTTCATTAAATGCCTTGGAAATGAAACTTTTCTTGTATAACATTGCTTTGGGTCTATTACTTTTAAATTTTCATTTTCATCAACATATATATCTCTACACCTTGCATCTAACTTAGAAAACTTTAATCTTTTCATTTCATTGATAAGTTTATATAAATTCATCACAAGTTTTTTAGACATTCCATTTTCCTTAATATAGTGATCAAGTCTCTTTCCTTTAACCTTTTCTCTAAGTATATAATATCTATCACACCTAAAAATTCTTGGAAAATATTTAGACCTTTTTACTTTATATAATATTTTAGCTTCTTCCCTGCATATATCTTTATTAGTAAATATCTTAACAGCTTTATTTTCAGGAAGTTCATAAACTATTCCATTATGACCTTCCCCTAAAAATTTTGCTTCTCTAAAAAGTTTTTCTAATTCTTTATCAAAATTAGCTGAGTATGCATATGTCCTAACCATTATACCTACCTAAAACGAAATACTTACTTACATTATACTATTCCTATCTACTATTTATATTTACTTTTTATTCTCTAGTTTTATACTTAGATACATTTTCATCAATGATATTACTTATCTCATTTATTTCATAAACTACATTTTTAACTTCTTCAATAGATTCTGTTTGATTTTGTATTATAGCATTAATTTCTTCTATATATGCTGATTGCTCTTCTGTTATTTGTGCAGTATTATCAACATTAGTCATGACTTCTTTTTGGTTTTCATTTACCTTTTTAATTTCATTACCTACTTTATATATTTCAGATATAAGATTTTCAGAAGTTTTTACAATTTGCTCATATTCACCCATAGTTTTATTAATTTGTTCATCTGAATTTTTAGCAATTGTTAAAGTTTCTGTTACCTCTCCTCTAACATTAGATACTAATAATGATATTTCTTTTATTATTTCTTGTATTTCATTCACTGATTCCGATGATTGATTAGCAAGTTCTCTTACTTGATCTGCTACAACAGAAAACCCTTTGCCTTGTTCTCCAGCTCTTGCTGCTTCTATTGCTGCATTTAATGCTAAAAGATTTGTCTGTTCAGCAATTCCCCTTATTGTATTTGTAATATTATTTATTGAATTAAATTTTTCTGATAAGTTTACAATCCCTTCATTTAAATTTTCTGCACTATTTAAATTAGCCAGTATATTTTCCTTGATATTATTAATAAGCTCAATAGATTCAGAATTTTTACTTTTAACTAAATCACTCATATTTAATAATTCTTTAGACATACCTTCAATATTAACAATTCCATCAGCTAGGTTATTTAATTCATCAACCATATTAATCATATCTTTAGCTTGTTCATTAATTCCTTCAGTTATATTTTCAATACCACTCTTTATTTCACCTGCTGATTCTGATATCTTATCCATTTCAATTTTACATTCACTATTCTTTTCATTAGTTTCTTTAACTATCTCTTTAAGATTATTTATAAATATACTTTGCTTCTCATTAATAGTATTAAAACTATTAATTAAATCTCCTATTTCACTTCTTGAAGTATTTTTAATAACTCCACTAAAATTACCTTCTGACAGTAGTGCTGCTTCTTTTTGCAATCTTTTTATAGGATTAACTATTAAAGTCAAGCCAAAATATCCAATAATTATAGTTATTATTACTGAAACTACAAAAATACTTATTGAAGTTTTTAAAAGAATATTAATACTATTTAAATGTTGGCTTTCTGGAATAGCAATAACATATATCCAATCCATTCCTTCTATAGTATTATAAGCAAAATATTTTTTAACATTATCGTAATCTACAGATTTCACAATACCTGAATCATTCTTTTTTATATCATTTACAAAATTCATTAAACTTCCTGAATTTATAGATGATAATTCTTTTTTACCTGTCATAAATTCTTCATTTTTATGTGTAATTATTATTCCATTTTTATCCACTATAAATGAATAGTCCTTTTCTCCCATAGACTTTTTACTTATTATTTCTTGTAAATTATATATATTTATATCACTAGCCAATACTCCAAGTATTTCTTCTGTATTTTCTGAATTTTTTATAGGTACTGAAATAGTTATTATAATATTTCCTGTTGCAGAGTCTACATATGGATTTCCTATTACTGTATCTTTTTTGTCAAATGCACTTTTATACCATTCTGTTTCTAATGTATTATAATCAGAATCAGGTATCCAATCATCACTCCCAATATATGTACCATTAACTAAAGACATATAAAATGTTAAACCTTTTTCATCTCCTTGTTTTTTTAAATAATTTTTTATAAAAGAATTTTCAAAATTATTCACAACAGAAATAGTTCTAGACATTTCCTCTAATACTCCTATTTCTTCATTTAACCACTCCTTTACCTCATCTGAATATTGCTTAGATGTAAGCTTGGCCTTATCCTCAACTTCTTTAGATACACTTTTCTTTACTGTTATATAATTAAGTAATGTTGATGTAAATAAAATTATAGCAACTAACATAACTATTATAAAAGTAATAATAAATCTTAAACTTATTGTCTTCTTTTTCATTTAAACTCTCCTATAAATTAAGTAACTTCTCTTCTTATTATCGGTGAGTAACTATTTTTATTTATAAAAAAAATATTAATTTAACAAAAACATAATTAATTTTGCTAAATTAATATTTAAATTCACTTATCTTTCATTACCCCAAAATATAGTTGCAATAGTTCCTGGTCCTCCATGACTTCCTATAACAGTTCCTATATATTGTATTTTTATTTCTTTAAAATTTAATTCCTGTAAAATTATATCTTTTAATACTTGAGCTTCTTCTAACGCATCACCATGCATTATATATAATGTTTCACTTTCGATATTTACAGCTTTTTCTTTAACAACTGTAGCTAAATATTTTAGTGCTTTCTTTTTTCCTTTTATTTTCTCTGTAGCTTCAACAGCTCCATTATTATCTATTTTAAGTATAGGTTTTATATTTAATAACGATCCTACCGCTGCTGTAGATGCCGATATTCTTCCCCCTCTTTTTAAATGTTTTAAATCATCTACTAATATAGAATGAATGACTTTATTTTTATTTTCTTCAATCCATGTTGTAATATATTCTAAATCCTTACCTTCCTCTATCATATCGCAAGATTTTTTTACTAACATTCCAACACCCATACTTACTGATAAACTATCAACTACAGATATTTTCGCATTAGGATTTTCTTCTAATATATTATTTCTAGCCATATTTGCACTATTAAAAGTTCCACTTAAAGCAGAAGATAAACCTACATATAATATTTCATATCCTTCATTTAATAACTCTCTAAACTTTTCTTCAAAAGTATAAATATTTATTTGTGAAGTACTAGGCATACTACCTTCCCTTAATTTATCATAAAATTCTCTATATCCTAAACTCTTGCCTAAATCATCTTCTATATTTTCACCATCTAAATTTAATAATAATGGAACAAACTCTATGTTATTTTTTTTTACAAAATCAATACCTAAATCACAAGATGAATCTGTTACTATCTTAATAGTCATAATACCCTCCTAAAACATTAGATTGTTTCTTTAATATTATTATATCAATTTTAGTTCTATTGTCAAATATTTTGATTATCAAAGTTTGTCGAAATATAAAAGAGTAAGGTGTTTATTAAAATATCTTACTCTTTTATTATTGTTATTTAGAAATTATTAAATTTTCTCCTGTCATTTCAACTGGAGCTTCTAATCCCATTACATTTAACATAGTTGGAGCTATATCAGCTAATTTACCATTCTTTAAAGTTTTACCTTCAGTATGATTTGAAACCCATATAAATGGTACTGGATCAGTAGTATGCGCTGTAAATGGCTTACCATTTGAATAATCAATCATAACTTCAGCATTACCATGGTCAGCTGTTATAAATACAGTACCATCTAATTCTAATACTTTATCTACAACTTTTCCTAAACATACATCCACTGCTTCAATAGCTTTTTTAGCAGCTTCTAAAACTCCTGTGTGTCCAACCATATCTGGATTTGCAAAGTTTAAGATAACCATATCATATTTCCCTGAATCTAATCTTGCTATTAATTCTTCAGTAACTTCTGGTGCACTCATTTCAGGTTTTAAATCATAAGTAGCAACCTTTGGAGAAGCAATTAACGCTCTATCTTCACCTTCATTTTCTTTTTCAACACCACCGTTGAAGAAGAATGTTACGTGAGCATATTTTTCAGTTTCAGCAATTCTTAATTGATTTAATCCCTTGCTTGCAACATATTCCCCTAAAGTATTAGTAATTGTTTGTGGGCTATAAGCAACTTCAACACCTTCTAATGTCTTATCATATTGAGTCATAGTAACAAATACTAAATTTAAAGTTTCTCTCTTAAACCCATCAAATACCTTATCATTAATAGCTCTAGTTATTTCTCTAGCTCTATCTGGTCTAAAGTTGAAGAATACTACTGAATCTCCATTCTTAATTTTACCATTTTCGTTTACTACACATGGTAATACAAACTCATCTGATTTATTGTCATGGTAAGATGCTTCTAAAGCTTCCACAGCGCTAGTTGCTTTTTCACCTTTTCCTAGAACCATAGCATTATATGCAAGTTCAACTCTTTCCCATCTATTATCTCTATCCATAGCATAGTATCTTCCAGATAAAGTAGCTATTTGTCCTACACCTATTTCAGCCATATAGCTTTCTAAATCTTTAACAAATTCAATTCCTGAACCTGGAGCAACATCTCTACCATCCATGAAACAATGAACATATACATTTTGAACTTCTTGTTCTTTAGCTAATCTTAATAAACCTTTTAAATGATCGATGTGAGAGTGAACTCCACCATCAGATAATAATCCCATTAAGTGTAAAGCTGCATTATTCTTTTTAGCATTACTCATTGCATATAAAAGTGATTCATTTTTAAAGAATCCACCATCTTGAATTTCTTTAGTAATTCTAGTTAATTCTTGGTATATAATTCTTCCTGCACCTATATTTAAGTGTCCAACTTCTGAGTTGCCCATTTGTCCATCAGGTAAACCAACTGCCATTCCACTTGCTTGTAATTCACTATGTGGATATTTAGCAACTAATTTATCAAAATTTTCTTTTTTTGCTGCTTCAACAGCATTTCCATCGCCTTTTGGAGCTATTCCAAATCCGTCTAATATCATTAACATTACTGGTTTCTTAGCCATAATTCCCTCCAAATATCGTAAATCATTTTTTATACAATAAAACAAATTATTGTAAAGTTCATCAATTAATGCTTTAAATAAATTAAAGATAATAAATTTATCTATATTTATTATCTTTAATTTAATTCATAATTATTATACTATAATTATATGTGTATAACAATAAAATAACTATTTTTGTAAATGTTTATCTATGAATTAATAATTTTTATCTTTTTCTTAATTTACACTAATATACAAAAGGAAGCCCTAAGGCTTCCTTAACTTTATAATTAGTAGTTAACTATTTGTGCAAAATCAGCAGCAACTAAGCTAGCTCCACCAACTAAAGCACCATCTATGTCAGACATAGCCATTTGAGCTTTGATTGTTCCTGGCTTAACTGATCCACCGTATTGGATTCTTATCTTGTCAGCAACTTCTTTTCCAAACATTTCAGCTAAAATATTTCTGATAGCCATAATTGTTTCGTTAGCTTGTTCATCAGTAGCAGTTTTACCTGTTCCTATAGCCCAGATTGGTTCGTAAGCTACAACAACCTTTTCTGCTAATTCTGGTGCTAAACCTTCTAAATCAGCTTTTATTTGAGCTCCAACAACTTCGTTAGTTGTTCCATTTTCTCTTTCTTCTAAAGTTTCTCCACAGCAAAGGATTGGAGTTAAGTTATGAGCAAATGCAGCTTTAACTTTTTTGTTTAAGGCTTCATCAGTTTCGTTAAAGTATTCTCTTCTTTCACTGTGTCCTAAAACAACATAGCTAACTCCCATAGCTTCAAGCATTCCTGGAGCTATTTCCCCTGTGAAAGCTCCTTTTTCTTCAAAGTGCATATTTTGTGCAGCAACTTTAATGTTTGACCCTTCAACAGCTTTTAATACTGCATCTAAGCATACAAAAGTAGGACAAACTACTACATCACAAGTAGCATCCTTTACTAATGGTTTTAATTCATTTACTAATTTAACAGCTTCTTCTGGAGTATAGTGCATTTTCCAGTTTCCAGCGATGATTGCTTTTCTCATTATTTTCACCTCATATATAAATTATCAATTATTAATTATTAATTTAAATAATTATTTATCATTTAAAGCAGCGATTCCTGGTAAAGTTTTACCTTCTAAGAATTCAAGTGAAGCTCCACCACCTGTAGAAATGTGAGTCATCTTATCTCCAAATCCTAAGATGTTAACAGCAGCAGCTGAGTCTCCTCCACCGATAACTGTTGTAGCATCTGCATCTGCCATAGCTTTAGCAACTGCAATTGTTCCTTTATTGTAGTTTTCAAATTCGAATACTCCCATTGGTCCGTTCCATATAACTGTCTTAGCATCTTTTACTGCATCAGCATATAAAGCTTCTGTCTTAGGTCCAATATCTAATCCCATGAATCCAGCTGGTATGTTTTGATCTTCTGTTACAGTAGCTTCAACATCTTTAAATTCAGATGCTATTCTATGATCTACTGGTAATAAGAATCTAACTCCATTAGCTTCAGCTTTAGCTATCATTTCTTTAGCATAATCTAATCTATCATCTTCACATAAAGAAGTTCCTATTTCATATCCTTGAGCTTTTAAGAATGTATAAGCCATTCCTCCACCAATGATTATTGTATCAACTTTTTCTAAAAGGTTGTTGATAACAGCAATCTTATCAGAAACTTTAGATCCACCTAATATAGCTACGAATGGTCTAACTGGATTGTTTACAGCTTCTCCTAAGAACTTTAATTCTTTTTGGATTAAGTATCCACATACAGCTGTATCAACGTAGTTAGTTACTCCTACAGTTGATGAGTGAGCTCTGTGAGCTGTTCCAAATGCATCGTTAACATAAATGTCACATAAAGAAGCTAATTCCTTAGATAATTCTTCTCCGTTCTTAGTTTCTTCTTTTCTGCATCTAGTGTTTTCTAATAATACAACATCTCCGTCTTTCATATCAGCAACAGCTTTTCTAGCGTTTTCTCCAACAACTTCTTCGTCTCTAGCGAAAACAACTTCTTTACCTAACATTTCGCTTAATCTTACAGCAACTGGTGCTAAGCTCTTAGATGCATCTTTTCCTAAGTGTGAGCAAAGTATAACTTTAGCTCCATTTTCAATTAAGTATTTGATTGTTGGAAGAGCTCCTACTAATCTATTTTCATCAGTTATAACTCCATCTTTTAATGGTACGTTAAAGTCACATCTTACTAAAACTCTTTTACCTTTAACTTGAACATCTTCAATTGTCTTTTTATTAAAGCTCATTCTTTTCACCTCATAAATTTTTATAGTTTTATCTATAATTTTAAAATAGGCCCGGTCTTATAAGTATGCCTTAGAGACCGGACCCTGTTTAGGATCTTATAAGAGTGCTTTTATAAGCATCTAAATCCATATATAATTATCTATTAAAATTAAGCTAATTCAGCGAAGTATTTAATAGTTCTAACCATTTGGCTAGTGTATGAGTTTTCGTTGTCATACCATGAAACAACTTGTACTTGGTATAATCCTTCTCCGATTTCAGATACCATAGTTTGAGTTGCATCAAATAATGAACCGTATTTGATTCCGATGATATCTGAAGAAACTAATTCTTCTTCAGTGTAACCAAATGATTCATTTGAAGCAGCTTTCATAGCAGCATTGATTCCTTCTACTGTTACATTTTCACCTTTAACAACAGCAACTAATATAGTAGTTGATCCAGTTGGAACTGGTACTCTTTGAGCAGATCCGATTAATTTTCCGTTTAATTCTGGAATAACTAATCCGATAGCTTTAGCAGCTCCAGTTGAGTTAGGTACTATGTTAACAGCACCAGCTCTAGCTCTTCTTAAATCACCTTTTCTTTGAGGACCATCTAAGATCATTTGGTCTCCAGTGTAAGCGTGAATTGTTGACATTATACCAGATTGAATTGGTGCAAAGTCATTTAAAGCTTTAGCCATTGGAGCTAAGCAGTTTGTAGTACAAGATGCAGCTGAGATTATGTTATCTTCAGCAGTTAATATATCTTGGTTTACGTTGAATACAACTGTTGGAAGGTCATTTCCAGCTGGAGCTGATATAACAACTTTCTTAGCACCTGCTTCGATATGAGCTTGAGATTTAGCTTTTGATACGTAGAATCCAGTACATTCTAATACTACGTCAACACCAATTTCTCCCCATGGTAATTTTGAAGCATCTGCTTCAGCGTAGATTCTTATTTCTTTTCCATCTACAGTGATTGAGTTTTCTCCAGCAACAACTGTATCTCCTAAAGCGTATCTACCTTGTGCTGAATCATATTTTAATAAATGAGCTAACATTGATGGGCTTGTTAAATCGTTGATAGCAACTATTTCATACCCTTCTGCTCCAAACATTTGTCTAAATGCTAGACGTCCTATACGTCCAAAACCATTAATTGCAACTCTTACCATTACAATTACCTCCTAAATAATAAATATAATATATTTAAAATAAAAATTTTAAAACAACATTAATTTTGAGCTTTCATCAGTTCCACTATCTTATTTGCTGCTGCTTCATCAGTTACTAGAACTGCATTACTATCATTCATTTCAGCTGCTATTATAGCTTCTACTTTATTTTTTCCAGCTGCTACAGCAATATGTGTATTAATTTTTTTTGCATCATTTATTTTTATACCAATGGTAGTATTTTCAGATACAACTTTTGAATTTTTATCAAAATAACATCCATACGCTTCGCCTACTGCGCCATTTTTTTTAAGCTCTTCAATAAATTCTTCAGATGCTCCTCTTTTCCCTGCCATATGAATAGCATTTCCTATACCATATATAAGTATATCTGCTTTATGAATGCAATCTATGACATCTTTGATTTGCTTTTCTTTTAAAAGCCCATCTAAGACTTCTAAACTAACATTTTCCGGAATATGAAGCAATTTATAACTCCCATTAACTTTTTGTGCTAAGGCAGCTGCCAAAGTATTAGCTTGGCTTTCAACTTTTCTTCCCATTCCTCCTCTTGCAGGCAAAACAAGAACATTGGAGACATAATTTATTTTAGGGAAAGCTTCAACTAATTCCTTAACTGTACTTCCACCTGTAATAGCTATTATACTATCATCTTTAATAATATCTTTTACATAATTAGAAGCAGCTTTTCCTAATTCTTTTAATACATACGGATTACTTTCCACGTCTCCCGGAACAATTATTACATCTTTTAATCCTAAAGATGTTTTAATAAATTCCTCAACGTCGTTTAATCCTTTTATCTCATGCATAAAATCGTTTAATTGTTCTACTACTCTGATACCCTCTTCAGTAACAGTCATTCCCAGAGTATTTATCTCAATTAAATCCTGCTCTTTTAAAAAGTTAATCTCAGTACGCACAATTCTTTCACCTAATGAAAGTTCTGATGCTAAAACCCTTCTACCAATTGGCTGGTTGAAATATATAGTCTTTAAAATATTGTATCTTTTTTCTAAGATATCAACCAATTCAGGAACTATCTTTTTCTGAACTGATAATATTTCCTGCACTTTTAGCCCTCCTTTTGGTCTTAAAGCGTCCCACTTATAACTTTTTGTGTCCCGCATATATTATTATAAAACAGAATTTAGAATTTTTAAACCCTTTATAGTAAAATTTTATATATTTTTTTATTATCTAACTTCTTGTTTCTTTTATTAGAAGGCTAATCCCCATTTACCCTCTATATTTTGCCACGGTTATTCTAGATATATGTAATGTATTTTCTAACAGTATAAAAAAAGCCTCATGGCTTTTTTTTATTTTTCAAAGAAAAATATTCCACAAGGCTTAATTCCAGAGTGAATACCTACTGTACACCCTACTTTAGCATCTATATAATTTATATTTTTTTCTTGGAAGTATATCTTTAACCCTTGGTATACATCTTCATTTAAAAGTTCTAATAATACTATTGGCGAGTCAAAATCAACATCAGCACTTTCAAAATCTGATACTAATTTCTTTAAAGCCTTTTTACTTCCTCTAACCTTATCTTTAACAGACATTTTACCATCTTTTATTTCTAAAATTAGTCTTAAGCCTAACACACTACCTATTGTTCCTGCAGTTTTTGATAGTCTTCCACCTCTTACAAGGTTTTCTAATGACTCAAAATTTAATGAACACTTAACCTTAGGTATTGCTTTAATAATTCCCTCTTCAATTTCTTTTATTCCTAAACCTTTATCTCTAAGTTCACAAGCTTTTAATACTAATAATCCTAATCCTGATGTAACATTTCTAGAATCAATTACAATAATATCATCACTTTCTAACATATCTTTTGCTATACATGCTGATTGATATGTTCCACTCATGTCTGAAGATAATGTTAAGGCTACTATTTTATACCCTTCATCTAAATACTTTTTAAAACTTTCTTCAAATCTATTAGGAGTTACTTGAGCTGTTGTAGGTAAAACGCCTGTAGCATCAATTTTATCAATCATTTCCTTCGTGGTAATTTCTATACCATCTAAATAACTTTCTTCTCCAAAGTTTATTAATAACGGTAACACTTCAATGTCTTTTTCTCTTATAAGTTCTGCCGGTAAATCTAAAGTACTATCTGTTATAATTTTAATTTTTTCCATGAACAGTACCCCCATTTCTTATTTCATATTTGGAAAATCCATTTGTCTTAATGCTTCATAAGCTATTGTACACACTGTATTGGATAAATTTAAGCTTCTTGTACTAGTCTTTATCATTGGTATTCGTATACCTTTATGCGCATTATGCACTTCTTCTGGAACCCCACTTGATTCTTTTCCGAACATAATAAAATCTCCTGGCTTATAACTTTCTTCATTATAGAATTTTCCTCCATGAGTTGTAGCTAGAAATATTCTTTGTTCTCCATACTTAGCCATAAAATCTTCATAAGATTCATGCACTTCAAGCTTTAAGTCTTTCCAGTAATCTAATCCAGATCTTTTAACTGCCTTGTCATCTATGCTAAATCCTAAAGGCTTTATTAAATGTAAAACAGAATCCGTTAAAACACAAGTTCTAGCAATATTCCCAGTATTTTGTGGTATTTCTGGTTTATATAAAACTATATTTAAATTCAATGAATTCACCCTCCAAAAAGTAAAATGAAAGTCTCTTACTTTAATATATGTATGTATCTATCTATAAATTTTATAATACTATATGATTATTTATTAGTCAAAGCATTTTACAGAATGTTAATTTTAATTAAATTTATAATTTCTCTATTTAAGTCCTTATTAACAACAAAGAAAAAATGGTGCAAAAAACTCACCAAAATAAAAAATCGCTGTATGTATTAAACTTACAACGATTTTTTGTATAATTAATTATTTTAATTTTCTGTAGTAGTTGCTTTTTTAGTTCCTACTTTTACCACAGTATTCATTGGTGCATAATAATCTGATGAAATAAACTCTCTTGACACTTCAACACCATTTGAATATGTAACTAAATATGCTTTTGATCTATATCCAGCCATACCATTTACAGTTGTAACTCTACTTCCCTCTGCAAGTGTATTATCATTAACATATTCTGTAGTATAATCTAGCTTTTCTATAACTTCATTTACTAACTCATAAGTGTTGTTTCCAAAACTTTCTTTATTTCCATAGATATTAAATACTATAGTATTAGAAGTCATATATCCTTCAATATATATAGGGAAATCATATGTATTAACAAATCTGTAGTCTATCTCTCCTTCATAAACAGTTGCATCTAAGCTTGGCTCTGCATAACTTACCATCATTGAATGGTTATATCTTAATGAAGATTTTAAATTAGCTCTCATGGCAGCTCTATATAGTATAGTAGAAATATTACATACTCCACCACCATATTCTTGTACTACTTCACCAGCTACATAAGCTCCAGCTTGTTGATAACCATTTTCTGGTGTAGTTTTTCCTATTGCTTTATTATAACTAAATTCTTCACCTGGCATTAAAAGCGTTCCATTAACTGAATTTGTAGCTATCTTCATATTGTTAACTCTGCCAGTTGCGTTATTCACATAACTACCTGAAAAACTTGATACTACACCATTAATTTTTTGTAATTCTGCTGATGTAACCCTTGGTACATTTTCCTCAAGTTCAATAACAATAGCTTTTCCTGCAAAATTATCTGGAGAAATACTTTCTTTTATTTTATTAACTAATGCATCCACATCTATCTTCTTTCCAACAGTTTCATTAGAAATTGATATAGCACCTGCACTGATATTTATAGTAGCATCCTTTGGTTCAATCTTTACTGAATTATTTATTTCATTGGCAAATTCAATAATTTTACTTTCATCATAAACTAATACTGTTTTCATTTGATGATTTACTCCATTTTTAATCATTGAATTTTTTTCAAATAACCCTTCACCTTTTCCATAAGCTAATGCTTCCTTAACAATACCATCAACATCTATTGATGAATCTATGTCATTATAGCTTAATTGAAAATTCTGCTCTCCTACCATAACATCTATTACTTTATTATTAATTTGCGTCATTAATTGTGATTCTAAAGTTGTCTTAGCTTCTTCAGCAGTCTGTCCTGATAAATCCACACCATATATGCTTACTCCTGAATAAATCCTATTATCCCAAGAAGCAACTTTAGTTTTTATACTAAATATATACCCAATAGTTGCAGCTAAAATTATTACTAATACGGAAGCAGTACAAATTATAATTTTCCTTTTATCAGTTATAAACTCACTGAATTTACTTTGATCTTTAGATTCTATATTATTCTCTTGCAAACAATATACCTCCCCCATCTTTCAATAATACGAAATACTATAAAAAATGTATTTTTATAGTACTTTTACTATTATAGTATATTATTTTGTCTAAAACAACAATGAAAACTTTCCATGTGTTATGTGAATTCAATGCAAATGTAAAATATACTTTATTTTATTGTTATATTCAAAACAGCATAAAAACCACCTGAAACAGATGGCTTTTATTAAATAATTATACTTTAACAGTGGCTCTTTTTACAGAAACTTCACCATCTTGATCAAATGCTTCTATAGCTATAGAAATATTTCCCTTTACTGTGAATGGTAACTCATTTATTCCAATTGAAAAACTAGTATCATTTGCATCTACTGTTCCTATCCAATAACCATTGGCAAATATATTGTAACCAAGCAAATCAAAGTCTGCATTTTGAATCCAGCTTATATTTATTACATTACCTTGTCTGCTGGCTTGTAAGCCTTTAACCACATCTGGTGGTGTTAATAAGTCTATGTTGTTAGGCCCCCAGTTTGCATCTACTTTATTGCTTATACCTGCAACTGTTGCACTTTCACTATATTGCCATATTCTCCACCTTGTCCATCCTCCTACATCTGGCGGTACTTTAGGATTTCCAGATATAGCAGTATATAAAGCTATCCAAAGAGGCATATTTTTTAGAGGATATCCTCTGCCTTCAATATAAAAATTATTATATAACTGTACAAAAAATACTCCTGTATAAAGCATAAGTCTTCTTCTAGTGGACTTTTCAAATCTCTTCCTAAATCTATCAATCCAATTAATTAAAGCTGTAGTAGAAATAGATTTATCTGTAGGTGTTTCTACATCTACTACTGGAAATAAATCTCCATAATCACCATCACCAAATCCTTGTTGCAATACATTAATAAAACCATCGCATTGAGCATCTGCTGTATTCAAATCATAGCTAGGCACTGCAAAATGATATGCTCCTACAGGAATACCATAATTTCTTGCCTTAGAAGCAAAATCAATAAACTTTCTATCAGTTCTAAATCTCCCTGAAGCTGATCCTGATGATCTTAGATATAAAAAATCTACCGTCCTTGCCAAAACTGCAAAATCTACTCCCTGAGTATACTCATTTATATCTATACCAAAAAGACTTTTATCAGTTCTATTTTGCATAGCTCCTCCGTACATAAAATTTCCTTACTTTATAGCTTATTAATATTTTTCAAAATAGTTTCCTATTTGGTAATAAAAATCTTTTATTAGTGAATTTAAAACGTACCTCAATCTTCTGCTATTAAAAAAGAAGCAGTTACACTATTTAATGTAATTGCTTCCTTAACATCTTAACTCACCAATCTTCTTAACATTCTAAACTGCTCTATTTACCTTTAAAGATGTTTCTATTATTAAATCTAAGAACTCTGAAAAGCTATATCCTTCTCCCTTTGCACTTTTAGGGAAAAGACTTGCAGCAGTCATTCCTGGAAGTGTATTAACTTCTAATATATAAGGAGTTCCTTCTTTATTAACTATCATATCTATCCTTGAATAAACTTCACACTTAAGTGCTTTATAAGTTTTTAATGCCATTTCTTTAACTTCTTTATATAAATCTTCTTCAAGTTCCACAAGCACTTCATCTGCTCCATTCTCTGAGTATTTTTGTGTATAATCAAAAAAATCACTTTTTGGCTTTATTGCTATAACCGGAAATAGTTTATTATCAAATACTGGACAAGTAATTTCATTTCCATCAATAAACTCTTCTATCATAACTTCTGTATCCCACTTTAATCCCTCTTCTACAGCTTCTTGTACCTTTTCTTTATCATATATCTTAAAAGTAGCAACACTTGAACCACCATTAGTTGGCTTTATAAATACTGGATAACCAATATTTTCTATTGCCTCATAATCTATTTCCTCTACTGATTTTACATTAAGCCATCTTGCAGTTCTTATACCATTAGCCTGTAAAACTGTCTTTGTCAAATCTTTATCCATACATAAAGCAGAAGTTAATGGTCCACATCCTGAATATGGTATATCTAAAGTCTGTAATACTGATTGAACAGTTCCATCTTCACCAAACTTACCATGTAATGCTAATAAAGCAAAATCTAAATCCTTTACTTTATTTATTATATCTACCTTTTCATCAATAACAACTGGTATTACCTCATATTTATTTTTATCTATATTTTCAATAATTGATTTTCCACTTTTTAAAGAAATTTCTCTTTCTGAGGATATTCCTCCCATGATTACTCCAACTTTCATCAAAACTACCTCCATATTATAAAGTTAAACAATGCATATATTTCATTAACGCACTTAACTAATTATATCATTATCTATATCTAATTAGAAGTTTACATAAATATAAAACTCTACTACATAAAAATATAGAGTTTTATATTTATTTTAATTTCTTTTTATTTTCTTTATAATATCTACATCTAGATGTAAATGGACATTCATCACATTTAGGATTTCTAGCTGTGCAACATCTTCTACCATGAAAAATAAGTAAATGATGTGTAAGACTCCACTCCTTTTTAGGAAGCTCTTTTTGTAGTTGTTTTTCCACTTCTAAAACATCATCTGAATCTGCCAGTGCAAGCCTATTGGATACTCTAAAAACATGTGTATCCACTGCAATAGATGGCACATTAAAAGCATTAGATAGCACTACATTAGCAGTCTTTCTGCCAGCACCAGCCAATGTCACCAGTTCTACCATAGTATCTGGTACTTCTCCATTATATTTATCTTTAAGTTGGTTACACATAATCATTAAATTCTTTGCCTTATTTCTATATAAACCAATTTGTTTTATATGATCTTCTAGTTCATTAATAGACATGGTAAGAAATGTATCAACATCTGGATATTTTTTAAATAATGTCTCTGTTACTTCATTTACTTTTTTATCAGTAGTTTGTGCTGATAATATTGTTGCCACCAATAACTGAAAAGGTGTTTCATAATTCAATTCACATTTTGCATCTGGATACATTTCCTTAAGCTTTTCTAATATAAATTTTGTCCTTTGTTTCATAATTAATCACTCCAATTATTTCTTCTTTAAAATTTCAATATAATTATTTATATACGGAGATGGCCCCTTAAACTCTTCAATATCATAATTTTCATTGTGCATTTTAATTATAGCATTTCTTCTTATAACATTCTTTCCTCGCCAGCCACAAGAAGTTTTAGCTATCTTTTCTTTAAATATTTTATTATCCATATTAGCAAACATATATGTGTCTTCATTCATATACTCTAATGTATTAAACTCTTCTAATACATTAATTTTTACACCTTCGTTATATGGACATTTAAGTTGACAAAAATCACAACCAAATACATTGCCTTTCAAAAGCTTAATCTCCTTATCATTTATATCTTTTTTCTGAGTAATGTATGAAAGACATATATTAGGATTAATTCTATTTTTATTTATTGATTTTGTAGGACATTCTTTTATACATATATCACATTTACTACATTCATCAAATTGCCTTATATCTTGAAAGCTTCTAACTTCATTGCATTCTATTTTTGCATTAGTTATTATTTCTCCTAAAAATACATATGAACCATATTTTTCAGTAATTATCATATTATTTCTACCAATAAAACCTACACCAGCTAAATATGCTATATATCTTTCAGGTAAATAATTACTATCAACAAAAGATATTGCTTCCCATCCTAAAGAATTTATGTAAATACATATTTTCTCTAAATACTCTTTTACTATTCTATGATAATCTCCTCTTTTAGTATATATAGAAAATCCATTATTATTTTCATTAACATCTTCATGATAATAAGGGAAAGCTATAGATATTATAGTTTTCCCATCTTCCATATAAACCTTAGGATTTATTCTCTTTTCAATTTCTTTTTCTTCAAATTCATTTTCTAAATTATTTTCTTTTCTATACTTATAGAATTCTACCAATTCTTCAAATTGCCTACATGGTATAAACCCCAGCGTATCTAAACCTAAAGAATTACAGTATCCTATGATTTTATCCTTTATCATGCTAAATCACCATAAATTATATATTTTTCCTTTTATTACGTTACGCTGGCTTATATCTATAATTGCATGACTTTCACTAGCCTTTACAATATTTCTAGCTGGAATGCCTACTGCTGTAGCACCTGCCGGAACATCTTTTAAAACCACCGAATTAGAGCCTACCTTACTATTATCTCCTATATTGATAGGTCCTAATACTTTAGCTCCTGCACCTATTACAACTTTATTTCCCACCGTTGGATGCCTCTTACCTTTATCTTTACCAGTACCCCCTAAAGTAACTCCATGATATAAAGTTACATCATCACCAATCTCTGTGGTTTCCCCAATAACAACACCCATTCCATGATCTATAAAAAGACCTTTTCCAATAATTGCACCAGGATGTATTTCAATCCCTGTAAAGAACCTTGACAATTGAGATACTATTCTAGCTAGTAAAAATAGTTTTTTATTATACAAAAAATGTGCAATTCTATAAGCAATTAATGCATGAACCGAAGGATATACTAAAAAAACTTCTATCTTACTTCTAGCAGCAGGATCATTTTCCATAATCCTGTTTAAACTTTAAATTATCAAACATTTCTTCTCATTCTCCTTTTTAGAAGTATATGCTGCTTATTTTTTACTTATCCGTATATTCCCATTGATATATATTTTTCTCCTCCATCTGGAGCAATGGCTAATACCTTCTTGCCTTCACCTTCTCTCTTAGCTATTTCCATAGCTGCATATACTGCTGCTCCTGATGATATACCAATTAGAACACTTTCTTTTTCTGCAAACTCTACAGCAGTTCTTATGGCGTCATTATCATCAACAGTCATCACTTCATCGATATATTTTCCTTCATAAATCCCCGGTATAAATCCTGCTCCAATACCCTGTATTTTATGAGCTCCTGGATTCCCTCCTGATATAACCGGTGAACTTTTTGGCTCTACAGCCACTACTTTTATATGTGGATTTAGCTCTTTTAATCTCTTTGCTATACCTGATACAGTTCCACCTGTTCCTACACCTGCTACAAATACATCTAAATCCTTTATATCTTCATATATTTCATTTGCTGTTGTTTCATAATGCTTTAATGAATTAGCAAAATTCTCAAATTGCTGTGGCATAAAGTATCCGTACTTTTCTACCATTTCTTCTGCTTTTTCAATGGCACCCTTCATTCCCCTTATGCCTTCAGTAAGAACTAACTCAGCACCATAAGCACTTATTAAGTCTCTTCTTTCCTTGCTCATTGTATCTGGCATAACTATTATCACCTTATACCCTTTCAACTTACCAATCATAGCTAATGCTATACCAGTATTACCACTTGTAGGTTCCACTATTACTGATCCTTCTTTTAACAACCCATCTCTTTCTGCAGCTTCAATCATACCAAGTGCTGCTCTATCTTTAACACTACCGCCTGGATTATACTTTTCTAATTTCACAAACACTTCCGCTGCATTTTCTACATTGAAATTATTTAACTTTAGCACTGGTGTCTTTCCTACTAGTTCTAAAACATTGTTATAAATCATACTATTTCCTCCTTTAAATATAAAAAACTTCGTCTCTAAACTTAGAGACGAAGTAATAATCGCGGTTCCACTCTAATTGAATTTTAAATCAATAAATTCCAACTCAAATACAGGTACAAATAATACCCTTTCGCTATAACGGACGATTACCGTAGAATCTTACTTATATTTCAGATTTAAACTCCAAAGTGCACTTCATATAAACTATAGGTGAAGAGATTCCAGCCCCCTCTTCTCTCTTAAACCATCATCTATACTACTTTTCTTTTTCATCGTTTTAATTCCGACTATTTAACTATCCTTTATATATTATTATATGACTTTGCTTTTAAATGTCAATGAAATCTATTTATTTTTTCTCTTCCAAATAGGATATAATATCTCATCAATTAAATCATGAGTATTCACAACACCTATAAGCACTTCATGTTCATCTACCACCGGAATAGACATTAAATCATATTTTGCACATTTTTCTATTGCCTCATCTATATCTAAGTCATATCTTAAAGCGTTAGTCTTTTCATTCATAATTTCCTTAACCTTTGTTTCAGGTTTAGTTAAAATTAAATCCTTTAATGAAACAACTCCTATGACTTCTTCTTTTTCATCTTTGATGAATATACTATTAAATTCATCATCTTCATATTCTGTTTCTCTTAATATTTCTATTATTTCACCTATAGTTATATCTAAATTAAAAGATATAAAATCTTTACTCATAATACTTCCTACAGTTTCATCTTCATATTGTAAAAGTTCTTTAACTTCCTTAGCATCTTCAGTTTCTAAGTTAACTAATATCTTTTCTCTTTCATCATCATCTAAATCATCTAAAATATCAGCTATTTCATCATTAGGCATATTTTCAAGAACTTCTGCAGCCTTTTCTTCACTAAGATCTTTAATTATGCTCCCTTTATACTCTGGTTCAATTTCCTCTAAAGTATCTGCTGCAAGGTCTTCATCCAATGATTCAAATACAAGCTTTCTTGAACTATCATCAAGCTCTTCTAAAATATCTGCTAAATCTGCTGGATGTAGCGTTGATAATTTCTTATAAGGAACAGCTATCTTTAAGTTATTGTTTATCATTTCCAATGATTCAACATCATCCCACATAAGAACTCTATCTTCATAATCTTTATTGATAACTTTATAAATAAATTTTCCTACGCCTTGGCATCCCATTCTTCTAAATTTAGCTAATGGTCCTGTTTCAACAGCTATTACCCTATATTCTCCTGCAATTTCAGCAAGCCTTAAATCATCAACTCTTACCACTTGCTTTCCATTTATATCCACTATTTTCTTATCTAATAGATTTTCAGATAATAGATATGAGTACGTTCTAGGTAAAATTTCTTTACTTCCTCTAGTAAGTATCTTTACCTTATTATCAGAAGCATAAAAATTAATGTTTCTAAATTCATAGTGAAAAGTAGACCCATCCTTCTTAACTTTATAGCCTATTACTCTTGGATATCCTTCATCTGTAGTTACATAGATATCCTTTAACTCACCTAAAACATCATCAAATTCATCATATATTTTTTTACCTAAAATATTTGTAAATAAAAATACTGACATTTTCTTCATAAAGCTTCCTCCTATATTATCAGAGGAGCTTATTTAATAAATAGCATTCCCTCTAATAATCCCTATTCAATTTTCTAAAATTATTCCTCTGAGGGACACCCTCCATTTAAATTCACCACCATTATTTAAAAACTCATTTTTATACACATCAAAAAAGCCCATAAAAGGGCATTTTTCATATACTTATATTATATTACACTAATTTTAAAAGGCAACTATTTTTTCCTTTTTACTTATGAAAAATTCTTCCTAATGGTTAAACTAATTAAAAGTATCTATAGATTGTAATACTACTATTAATAAACTAATTTCACCAATAAAAGGATAAGGAAATATCTTTATTCCCCCTAAGAACAATATATACTCTATAACAAATACTACACTTGAAAAAGTCAAAAGCTTCATACCTAAAGTATTACTGTATGGCTTATCTATATTTATTAAGGATATAACTGTAACCATGGCCATAACAATTAAATATATAAGGCTTGGAATCATCGTATCTTTAAAAATAACTACGTAGCCAAATTCAGCATCAATATAGCTCTTTAATCTATAAAAGGATATCAAGAAACAATATATTCCTATCATTGATATCATCAAGATAAAATTATAATCAAACCTCATCCTTTCATTTCTTAAAAATATATATAATGCCCCCATTGATAATAACGGAATTGTAATTATATCCATCATTGACATGGGCTTTAAAAAATACATTATTTCCTGCTTTTCAATTAAAGATAACAATAGTAACGTAATGTTTCTCAGTAATAAAATAGTTAAAGTAATAATATAGTATTTCCTAACCTTAACTGGACATCTTTTTCTTGCTTTCATAATTAAATAAAATATTATAGTAATTATAAATAACAAAAGACATAAATAATAAAAAGCCTTCACATTTATTTCCTTCCATAATTACTGTTATTTATAACTATTATTTTTTTTTATATTTTATTCTACATATAATTACTTAACACCTAAAATTTTCAGTCCACCTTTTATACATTTAATTTCTAATGGGAAATCTGGTCCCTTTTCTCCATCAATATCAGTAACTATATCTTCATGACATTCAACCTTTAAATAATCTGTCTTAAAATATAACACCTTATTTGAATCTAGGTGTTCACCTTTAAGAACCTTAATAAATAAAGGTAAAAGCTCATATATCTGCACAGCCTTAAACATTATTATATCCAATAAACCATCACAAGCATCTGCTCTCATAGCCAGATTAAAATTCCCTGCCGTAGCCCCATTGAATACTAATAATAAATACATTTCGCCTTCAAACTCTACTTCTTTTGATGAAATATTTACATGAAGCTTTCTAAAATTAGGTAACTCTTCTAACCCTTTTAGATAATATGCTAATTTACCTATAGTATTTTTTAAATTTACATCTGTCTTTTGAGAAACATCAGTAAATAATCCTGTACTAGCAACATTTACAAAATACTTATCATTAATACTTCCTAAATCTACTGATTTGACTTCTGAAGATAATATCTGTTTACATGCTTCTTCTACATCAGAAGACATCCCTAAAAACTTAGAAAAATCATTGGCTGTTCCAACCGGTAATATACCTATTGGTAATGATATACCACTCTTGGCCATAGCATTAACAACTGAATCAACAGTCCCATCTCCACCAGCTATTAATATGTATTTATAATTTCCATCTTTTATATCACTTAAGGCCACTCCTACATCTTCTCCAGCTGTGATTCTATATGGAACTACCGTATATCCAGCCTCTTGATGAAGGCTTATAACTTTATCTAATTTTGATAATATAAGATTTTCACCTGAATATGGATTATAAATAAACTTTACTTTCATAACACTATCTCTCCTACTACCATTATTTTTAAATTATATCACGATTTCTATACTTATAAAATAAATAACTTGTAAATATATTGCTTTTTGCAATCTATATTTTATAATACATATATTTTCAGTATTAAATTGTGAATACTTTTGTGCTATAATTATATTTTGACATAGAAATTATTTAGGAGTGATTAAAATGAGAAAAAGCTGTGTTCCTAATATATTTACCTTTATTAATCTATCTTTTGGAATATTATCAATTATAGAAACCCATAATGGGAATTACAGACTCGCTAGTATCTTTATTATTGCCGCTGCTTTAGTTGATAGATATGATGGAAGAATCGCTCGTTTTCTGCAAGTAAGCAGTGATTTAGGAAAAGAATTGGATTCTCTAGCAGATCTAGTATCCTTTGGTGTAGCACCATCAATTCTTGTATTTTTATTATTTGACTTAAACTCATATGGCCCATTTGGAATCATAGGAATTATTATTTTATTACTTTTCCCAATATGTGGTGCATACAGATTGGCTAGATATAATGCTGTTTCCTTTGATGGAGTATTTACAGGCGTTCCAATTACTGTTGTAGGATGCTTTATAGCTATTTTGGCATTATTATCATTTAAATATACTATTGCACCAACATTACTAGTAATATTGATGCTTATTGGTTCATATTTAATGGTCAGTAATTTAAAATTAAAGAAATTTTAGTTTTATAACATAATTAAAATAAAAAAGAATTCAAATTGCTGAATTCTTTTTTATTTTTTAGTTTAATATACTCTTTAATTAATTATCATCGTCATCAAAATTAACAAAATTATCCTCCCTATTTTTAACCTGTCCTATATTAGAAGAATTATCATATAACAATTCATCATCTATTTCAGTTAAAATATCCTTTTGAGTGCTTTTATTCATGATATAATTTCCTAAAACTGAACAATATTGAAAATAAGATTCACCACACTTATCAAGAAGAGTTATTAAATGATCTATAGTTTCTCCTAATTTATCTGCTCTTTTTACAGCATCTTTAACATAACTGGATTTAGCCTCAGGAATATTGTTTAGTTCTGCTGCTCCAGCAATTAGTAGCCTATATGAGTCTGTTACCTTCTTTAATAATTCAGATATATTGTATACTTCTCCATAATAACTCTTCATCATTTCCTTATATTTCATTTAACTCTCTCCTTATTATTTATAAAATTATTCATTAAATAAAATATTCGTTGCTTTTATTTTCGATACAAATACATTTTTCTAGTTACTTTTTCTTTATAAATAAACAGGCTGCATCAAAATCGTTGACACAGCCTGTTTATTAATTTACTATAACCTTTCGTTCATTATCACAAGTTAATTCTATTTGCCTACCTTCCTTTGTTTTTGTTTTTAAAACTATCTTATGACCCCATAAATCAAATAGATATTTTATGGTTTCTTTTGCATATAATAGTTCTAGTTCTCGTCCATCATATACATGCTCTAAAGTAAGAGTACCATCATTTCTGTTAAAATCAACTATTCTGATATACGGTATTCCCCCTACTCCACAAGTATCTGATATAGTATCTCTTATACTCTTCCATCCATCTTCATCAGATACCTCTTCTACCACAAATTCAAAATTTTTCTTAGCATATTGGAATAAGTTTAATTCCTCACATAAATCTTGTGTTAAATATTTTCTTAAAAAAGAATTATCTCTTTCTAAATATCTCACTTCAAACATCTTTTCTCGTCCATATCGCTTTTCAATGTCTTGGAACACTCTAAAACCTATATAGTAAGGATTTAAGCCTCCTAAAATAGGTGCTATAACATCATTGTGCCGCTTAATAAACTCAAAGTGTAAACCTGACTCTAATTTAAGCTCATTTAATATAGTATAATGCCAATAGCTTGCCCAGCCTTCATTCATTATCTTAGTTTCTATTTGTGGCAAGAAATATTCGCTTTCTCTCTTAACTATCTTTAATATATTCTTTTCCCAGTCTTCTAGGGAAGAATATTTAATTATAAAGCCCATGACATCATCACAAGGCTCTAAAGGTATCTTATTCAAGTTAGGAAGAATAATTTCCTCTTTTTCATCAAAGGCTCCCTTATTATCCACTTTGCTATTATACTCATCAATTAAGGCTTTTTTTATTTGTTCCTGAGTGAGTTCCTTTACACCTACAACTCTTGGTATTTGAAATCTCAAAGCATGAGCTGCATCAAGAATCTTTTCAACCTTATCATATCCTATATTAGGATCATTAATATAATCTCTGATTATATCTGCATCAAGCTTAAACATTTCAATGGTATAATAAGCTTTAGTCCCTTCTCTAAATAGTCTATTATTCTTAAAAAAATCATTGTGACCATACACATGAGCCATGGTCAATATTTGTAATAACAAGGTATTTTCCCTCATTAAATAACCTAAACATGGATCTGAGTTTATAACCATTTCATAAGGTAGACCTGTTAAATTAAATGAATATAAAGTCTTATTCTTTTCATATGCCTTACCATAACTCCAGTGAGGATATCTAGAAGGCATACCAACATAAGCTTCATACCCTATCATTTCATTAAATCCTATTATCTCAAATTCTTGAGGATAATAATCAAGTCCAAGCTCCGTAGCCTTTTGTTCTATAATCTTATTCCATTTTTCTAATTCTCTCACTGTATATTCCATGGCTACTCCTCCCTAAGCTCTTTACTTAACATCAATTTCAATGCATCCCATAAATTTTTCTTTTCTTTTACCACCACAGAAATGAAATTTTTATTGGTTACTTCTTTACTAAACCTATAGTACATTGTAGTTGAATAGGTTGAAGGAAGCAATTCAGCATAGCCCACCATATTGCTCACTTCACAAAGTTCTTTAAGTGCTGTTATTGCCCTTTCATTATCTTCTGACCAATTGTCACCATCACTAGCATATACAGGATATATATTCCACATTTCTGGAGGATATTTTTCCTTAATCAAGTCTAAAGCTACATTAAGTCCGCTGGATATATATGTTCCACCTGATTCAGCTTTATGGAAAAATTCATATTCATTTACCAGCTTGGCTATTGTTGTATGAGATACAAATTCAAAAGCTATATTATTATATTTTCTCTTTATAAACCTAGATAATACAAAGAAAAATGATCTTGCTAGATATTTCTTAGTACTATCCATAGAGCCTGATACATCCATGATAAATATCATCACAGCATTGCTTTCTTTCTTTGGTTTCATTTTTACTCTATAATATCTAAGGTCATCTTCTCTAAAAGGAAATCTATCTATATCCTGATCTAAGCCTGCTTCTGCTAAAGCTCTCTTTTTACCTTGCTTTCTAGCTGTTTTAGCTATAACAGTCTTCTTTTTAGCAAGTCTTGGATTAATACCATGTCTTGCATATCCTCTTTTTCTGCTGGCGCTTTCAGAAAGAATCTGTGAATATTTCTTTCTATCTAAATTTGGAAGTTCCAAGTCTTCCACTATATAGTCCATTAATTCTTCCAAGGTGATTTCAGTTTCATAAACATCATCACCTTCACTGTTTCCAGCACCTTTCTTACCTTTTTTTCCAATACTTTCTGCCGAACCTATCTTGTCTCCTCTTTTTTCTTCTCCTGTACCAGTAGCAACACCTTTATTGTTGTTTCCAAATACAAATTGATATTCCTTTATCCCTCTAATGGGAATCTTAAATTTTTTATTTTTCGTTTCCCCTACAATACTTTCTTCAGAAAGGATATCACCTAAATTTTCTTTGATAGATTTTTCAACTAATTGTCTATGACGTCTTCTATCTTCAATGCTTCTATCGTGTTCTACTGGATTTTCACTATTATCTCGAAAGATAGCCATCTTTATCAATCCTTCCACAAATTGTTTGCTGCATATTTTAATATGACGTCACAACAGTGTAGACAATATCCATTGTTCTTCATTTCTTCAACCATAGCATCATACTTTTCATTTTGCTCCTTATCTCTTACTCTTGTCTTAGTTATTATTCTAGACAAATCTTTTACTGATGCCATAAGCTTCTTTTCAATGGCTTCTTTTAATGGTTCATATGAAGTATAATCTATTTTCATGCCATTTCTTACTAAGTAGAACATATAAGATGTAACATCTGCTCTAAATCCCTTGCTAGATGCTTCAGATACACCTATTTGTTCTTCTATATTTCTCATGAAGTCTTCATCTGGATTTAATTCTTCTCCTGTTGAACAATCCTTTATCTTAGTCTTATTTACAAATGCTTCTGCATTATCTATATAATTATTAAATAGGCTTTCAGCTTGTTCTCTAAATGAATGTATAAAGGCCTTTGTTATTTCCTTTTCCAATACCTTATTATATTCTTTTCTAATAGTGTCTTGAATAAATCCTAAATATCTCTTTTTATCTTCTGCTGAAGCATCCATCTCTTTAATAGATTTAATAATGCTCTCCATTATGCTTAATGGATTTATACAATCATATTCTGAAATAGATAAGGCATTATCTATTGCTTTTACAATAAATCTAGTACTGATACCTTTCATACCTTCATAACTTCCAGCTTCTTCTCTTAATTCCTGTATATCTATCCTCTTAGTAGTTCCTTTTTCCACAATATCCTCACCATTATAAAGTTTTAACTTTGTCATAGGATCTACTTTAGCTGAAGGAGATAATCTTGAAAGTATAGCAAACATTGCTGCTATTTCTATTGTATGTGGAGCTATATGAGCTTTAAAATTACTTCTCTTCAATATCTTTTCATATATCTTCACTTCTTCATCAAGCTCTAAGCAATATGGAACTTCAATCTTTACAATTCTATCTAATATAGCTTCATTAGTATGATCTGATTTAAACTTTTCCCATTCTGCTTCATTTGAGTGAGCTACAATAAGTCCATCAAAATAAATCATTGAACCTTTTCCTGGTGATGGAATTGATTTTTCTTGAGTAGCTGTTATTATAGTGTGTAAGTATTCAACATCATTTTTAAACACTTCAATAAATTCTACCAACCCTCTGTTACCTACATTAAATGCACCATTTAATGAGAATATCCTTGGATCGTCTTCAGGATACATATCCATCTTAGATATATCAATTGATCCTGTTAAAATAGATGTATCTTGATTATTAGGATCAACTGGAGGCACTACACCTATTCCTTTTCTTGATCTTATAGAAAAATTCTTTCTTTCAACAGGAACATTTTCATATTCCCCATTAAATTCATGAATAAGCCTATATTTACATACTGGGCATAAATCTCCTTCAATTTGTGTGCCTAACATTTCATTAAATTTTCCTCTTAGATGATTAGGAACAAGATGTAAAGGTTCTTCATGCATTGGACAGCCTTTTATAGAATAAATAGGATCACAGCTTACTAAAGCTAATTTTAATGCTTCAACCAAAGATGATTTACCAGCACCAACAGGTCCTACTAAATATAATACTTGCCTTGCCTCTTCACCTTTCATTGATGCAGAATGAAGATAATTTACCAATTTCATTAATACTTTATCAATACCAAAGAAATCATCTTTAAAAAATCCATATCTCTTTATAGTTTCATTTCCATAGATTTTTCTTATTTTAGGATTCTCATCCCCCTTTAGTACCTCAACACCTTCACTCATAATCCTTTCATATAATCTCTTATGAGAAAGCTGTGCAATATCTGGATTAGCCTTCACAAGTTCTAAGTAATCTATAAATGTACCTTCAAATTTTTCTTTATTTCTACTTTCTCTATCTGTTAGAATAAATTCTTTGAAGTTCATAAGCACTCCCCCCTTTACTTTAATATATTAATTACCAAACGTAATATATTACTCTTTTTATCTTTTTAGATTAAATAAAATATAAACGTAGCCAAACCATGGGCTTATTTATGGATAAATCCTTACTTTGATTTAACCTGCACCAATTATTATTTATCAATAAAATCAAACAGCGTTTAATTAAAAAATAAATAAGATAGTAGTAACAATTAACTTCTACTATCTTATTTACTTTTTAAAGCTCTAGTTTTGGTGTTTTTATAAGGCTTACATCCATTGGACCTATGGTTTCCACTTCCTTCCCATCAATAAGGAATTTTACACCATCCACATTAAAACATTCATTTAAACATAATGTATTTACAATTGAATATATTTTTACTTTAACAGCTGCAGAAGAGCCTGTTTGACTATCATCAAAATCCTTGCTTAAATCTACATATGCTATTTTATTCTCTATTTTTATTGAATTAACTTCTGTTTCTTTTGGTATACAACATTTTTCAGTATCTTTTAATGCTGTAATAACATTTTTTAATTCTGAAATATCTACATTTTTCTCTTCAACTACCCATTTTGAAATATTATCATCTGGTACATAAAGTTCTATTAATTTCTCACTTTTATAGCTTTCCTCTACATTGTTAGAATTAACTGCTTTACTTTCTAAGCAACCTACAAGATTAATGCATAGTAATAATATACCTATTAAAAATTTTTTAAACATACTAACTCCTTAATATTATTTTCTATAATTACCACTATTTCCTTTTATGCCATTATTTATTCATTTAATATCAAATTTTAAAAATAACCTAGTAGTATATATTATGCTATTTTCTTTAACAAATGATAAGGAGTAATATTATGACCAATAATGATTTTAGTGTCAAAATATGTAATATCGTTACTAGTAGCACCTCCTATAGTATTTTCAATCCTATTTCAACAGTATTAAAAACATTTAATATAAAATTTTTGTAATATTATAATATTGGCTCACAACCTATATTAGTTGCGAGCCATACATGGATTTCTACTTATAATTATTTATTATATCTAATAGTTCCTCTCCAAATTTTTCATATTTCTTTTCTCCCATTCCTCTTATACCAAGAAGCTCTTCCTTATTCTTAGGTAATATATTACTTATTTGAATTAAAGTAGCATCTGAAAATATTATATATGGCTTAATTCCTTCTTTAAGAGCTTTATCCTTTCTCCAATTCCTTAACACATTAAATAAATCTTTATTTAACATTACTTCTTCTTCGCTTTCATTTAGCTTAAATAAAACCTTCATTTCAGATTTTAATATTTTCAATGACTTCTTATTTAGCTTAAGCATAGAATATGTACCTTCTTTTAAATCCACATAACCAAAATCTATCAATGTCTTTATTATATCCTTAATAAATCTGCTACTGTACTCTTTCATTATTCCATAAGTGGTCAACTGATTTAATTTATCATTAACTATCTTAGGTCCTGTCATCCCTCTTAAAACATCTACCAACACAGCAATTCCATATTTTTCTCTGCTTCTATATACACAAGATAATATTTTTTGTGCTTCTATGGTATAATCACGAATTTCTTCATCTTTTAAACAATTGCTACAGCTATTGCAATAATTCCTTGCATTTTTTTCACCAAAATAGTTTAAGATAAAATACCTTAAGCACCCTTTGCTTTCACATAAATTTATCATTTCTTGTAACTTTCTTATCTCTATTTCTTTCCTATTTAAAGACGATGTCGTATATATAAGATATTCTAAAGTACGCACATCACTTCTATTATATAAAAGATAGCAATTGGCATTTTCTCCATCACGTCCGGCTCTTCCTATTTCTTGATAATAACTTTCTATATTCTTTGGCATGGTAAAATGTATAACATACCTTACATTTGATTTATCAATTCCCATACCAAATGCATTAGTAGCTATCATTAAATTGATATTTTCCTTAAGAAATTCTTCTTGATAATATTCTTTTTCTTCATCTTTAAGACCGCCATGATATTTTCCTACTATATAGCCTAAATCTTTTAGGTAATTATAGAGCCCTTCTACTTCTTTTCTTGTTACACAATATATTATTCCTGAGCTATCTTCTTCTCTAATTATATCTTTAACAAATTCTAGCTTATCTTCTTCTATATATAAGTGTATATTTAAATTTTCCCTATCAAAACCACCAATATAAATATAAGGATTGCTAAGCCCTAATAATTCAAGCACATCTTTTCTCACCACCTCTGTAGCTGTAGCAGTAAATGCTGTTATTACTGGTCTTTTATCAAATTCATTAATAAACTGTGCTATTTCTCTATAACTTTTTCTAAAATCATGTCCCCACATTGATACACAATGAGCTTCATCTATAGCTATTTGACTTATATTAAGATTTTTTAATTTTCTTTTAAAAAAATCATTTTCTAATCTTTCAGGTGCTATGTATAATAATTTAACTTTTCCTTCATAACATTTTTTTATTATGTCATTTATATCATTTAAGCTTTGAGTACTATTAATATACTCTGCTACAATACCATTTTCATTTAAACTGTCCACCTGATCCTTCATCAATGATATAAGTGGTGATACTACTATTGTTATTCCTTTAAATATCATTGCAGGTATCTGATAACAAATTGATTTTCCTCCCCCAGTAGGTAATATACAAAAACTATCTCTACCTTTTAATATATTGCTTATTATTTCATACTGTCCTTCTTTAAATGAAGTATATCCATAGTATTTATTTAAAACTTCAAAAATAATATTCATACTTTTAATCACCACCCTTTTACTTATTTACTTTATTTATTAATTTTATCATATTAAATTATAATATAAACTTATACTATAAATAATTTTTATAACTATTTTGTAAAAAAGTGTTGACCATATAAGCTTTTTATATTATACTGACATTGTTCTTGCTGAAGTGGCGGAACAGGCAGACGCACAGGACTTAAAATCCTGCGGTAGCGATACCGTACCGGTTCGATTCCGGTCTTCAGCACCAAAAAGAAGTTCAATTTTGAACTTCTTTTTTTGTTTTATTTAAAAATTTACTATTTAGCCTTTATAACTTTATAAAAGTCCTCATCTAAACAATTACCAACTGCCACCAATACATCGCCTTCCTTTATTATAGAAGATCCTTTAGGAATTATTATTTCACCTTCTCTTTTTATCATAGCTATAAGTATTTCTTCTGGAATATTAGCATCAATTATACTTTTATTTATAAGATTACAGCCCACATCAACTTTTAATTCCATAACCTTTGTATTTTTCTCTTCAACATAATCATTAAATGTCTTTAATACAGGTTTGTTATTATCTAAAAGTTCTAAACGCCTTGCTATTATAGGTATCAAAGTTCCTTGAACTCCAACAGACATCAAAGCAATAAAAAATATAATATGATATATATCATTATTTATATTAACCTCATAATTTAAAGCAAATATGGAAAAAACTATAGATGCTGCACCTCTAAGACCTACCCATGATATAAATAGCTTTTCCCTAGTATTAAACTCAAACCTTCTAAGCACTAAAAAAACTGATATTGGCCTTGCTATAAAAATTATAACAAGAGAAATCACCACTGACTTTCCTATTACTTTAGGTAGTTCTATGGGACTTGATAAAAGTCCTAAAATAAAAAATAATATTATTTGCATAATCCAAGATACACCATCTAAAAAGTGTACCAAAGTCTTCTTATGAGGTATCTTACTATTACCAATAATTATTCCACTGATGTAAACACTTAAATATCCATTCCCTCCCATCCATTCACTCAATGAATATGAAATTATAGCTATAGCTATGATAAAAATAATGTAAAAGCTTTCTATTTCAAAATTTGCATGCCTAATTAAATATATAGAAGCTATTGCTATCACAGCTCCTACAATAATTCCAAAAACTATCTGACTTACTATCATTGGTATAAGCTGCATTACTGTACCGTTCCCCATTATAGTAAGAATAATCAAAGTTAACATATAAGCTACTGGATCATTACTACCACTTTCTACTTCCAAAAGCGATGCTAAAGAACCTTCCAAATTTAATTTTTGTGATCTAAGTATAGTAAAAACTGATGCTGCATCGGTGGAACTCACCACTGCACCTATAAGTAAAGATTCTAATAAAGATATTTTAAATATTAAATATACAAACAATCCTGTAATAAAAAAAGTTATGATAGTTCCTAAAGTAGACATTAAAATAGAAGGTACTGCCTTTGGTCTAGCCATACTCCAATTAGTTCCAAAACCACCATAAAACATTATAAAAACTAAAGCTATTGATGCAATTTCTCCAGTTAGTTGAAAGTCACTAAAGTCAATTCCTATTATTCCAAATATCATGCCTAAAAATATAAAAATCAAAAGAAGAGGCACTCCAAACTTGTATAAAACCTTACTAGAAGTAATACATATAAGAAGTATCAAACCACAACATAACATTAGTTGTACCATATGTTCCTCCATTGTTATTGCTATTTATTCATTATATTATCTATTGACTCTTTAATTGCAAAAATTAAATTATTTTTGATAAAGATGAGATTTTCAATACTCTTAAGTACCATAAGCTTATTTAAATTTAAAAAAGAAACTCCCTATAATTACTTATTGGAAGCTTCTTTTATTAATTCTAAATATATTTTTCTATTTCATTAACAGTCTTTTCTAGAGACATAAAAATTTCTTTAACTTCTTCTAACTTTTCTGAATTTTTATTAGATATTGAAGCAGTATACTCTGAATTATCCATAGTTTCTTTTGATAATATAGAAATATTTGAAATACTATCACATACTTTTTCACTATTATTTAATACCAATCTCATCATATTGGTTACTACATTTATTTCACCTTTAACAGTATTCATATTATCTTGAATTTTGTTAAATGCATCATTTGTGTCATAAACCAACTCTTGTTGTTTTATACTTTCTTTTAATAAATTTTCAACTTGCATAACTGATACCTGAGTTTCATTCTTTAATTCTGCTAAGATACGCTCTATATTTTCTGCATTAGTCTTACTTTCTTCTGCTAATTTCTTAATTTCTGTTGCTACAACTGAAAACCCTTTTCCTACTTCTCCTACTCTAGCAGCTTCTATTGATGCATTTAAAGATAAAAGATTGGTTTGCTCTGCTATACTAGATATAATTTCTGTTATATTTGCTATATTAGAAAATTTATTTTCTAAATTTTTCATAGATTCATTTACTAAATTGTTTTTCTCATTAACAAATTTACTTGTTTCTAGTAATGTTTTAACCTTTTGTATTCCTGTATTAATAGCATTATCTGCATCCGTTGAATAATCTTCTACATTTTCACTTGCTTTAGTTGCATCTTCAATTTTATTTTTAATATCTTCTATTAAAGAACTTTCCTCTTCTATTTCCAATACAGTTTTTGATGAACTTGATTTTATTTCTAAAAATGATTTATTTAATTCTACATTGCTATTATTAAAATCATTCATAATTTCATTTAGTGATATAAAATTTTCTGATAATATTTCAACTATTTTTTTCATATCATCTATTAATTGTTGTTGTTGTAAATTTTTATTACTTATTTCCTCTAATGTTTTTGCTGTAATTTCCTCAGAAGTTTTTAAACTGCTTGTTACAAATAAACTTACAGGTATAAACCCAATAACACTTGCAATTACTATAATAGACTCACTGGTATTTCCTTGCGAAATTAACATATATACATATATTGCTATTGTAATAGAACACCATGTACACATAAATCTTATTAATTTTACATTTTTACATAAAATTATAGAGATTATATAAACAAATGCAATTACATATGTTACTACAGTTTTGGTTGTTAATAATGTTATTGAGTATATAATACAATATATAATTGAATATATCCACGAAATAGTTTTACTCAATTTATTTCTCTTATATTCTATAATAGCTACTAAATTTGTTATTATTATACTCCCAGTAATTAATAATAAAAATTCTTTACTTCTATCTCCAACTGCATACTGGCTTAATGAACCACCAATATATAAAGCACCTAAAAATAAAAATATCCCTATAATAATTCTATTAATTTTTTTATTCATAGAATTATTTCCTCCTTTATACTATATTAATAATTAAAATCTCTTCTAAAATATTTATCGAAAACTATCTTTTTTTCTTTATTATAAATTACAAAAAGATAGTTTTGCTAATTTATATAATCAGCAAAACTATCTTTACTTAATCAATTTATAAATGATTTTATTTATTTTTTCCTCTTCTTTTTGAATGTTAATAATCCACCTAAAGTTAAAATAGTAGATCCAAGTCCTATTATTCCAAGAGAATTAACTCCTCCTGTTTTAGGTATTGATTTATCATCTTCCTTATTATTTTTTTCTGAAGATTCTACACTAACTGGTATTTCTTTTTTATCTGATGTATCAGGCTTCTCTTCTGGAGTTTCAGGTTTTACTTCAGGAGTTTCAGGTTTTACTTCAGGTTTCACTTCAGGTTTTACTTCAGGTTTTACTTCAGGTTTTACTTCTGGAACTTCAGGTTCATTTGTAGATTTATATAAATCTTTTAATACAGTTACTACTTCTAC
>NZ_MNRT01000017.1:0-62539 GCF_001916075.1 Clostridium sp. 29_15 | reverse complement strand
GTATCTTCCAAAAAGAAAATACCGATAAAGCCCTAAAATACGGGATATATCGGCATTTACCAACTTATGAAAAGATAATCAGAAATTTAGTAAGTTTTTTATTGAAAAATTCAATAAATATATCTTTTTTATAAAATATTACAATAAAAGTTTGTTTATAAAAGAACTTGTGAAAGTTGGGAATTTAAAGTAAGATATATAAAGATAAAAGTAGGAGTGAAGGAAATGCATAATGTAGATGAAATATTAGCTATGAATAAAAAATTATCAAGTAAGAAAGAAATTAAATTTACTTTAGATGGATGTTTATCTGATTTAACTAAGGAGCGATTAAGTAAAATAGCAGCTTCATATGAGATTCCTCAGAGATCTAAAATGAAAAAGGATCAATTGGTGGAGGCAATAAGGATAGCAATAATGGAGCCATCAGCACTGATTAAAAAATTAAATGGCTTTGATAAGGAAAATCTTCAGTTATTAGATAACTTAAAGAATAAAGAATATATAGTTTCAACTGAAATTTCTTTATTAAGCTATGTACCATTATTAAATTATGGTGTAATATTTACATATTTAAAAAATGAAGACGTATTTATGGTAATGCCGAAAGAAGTAAAAGAGGCTTTAAATGATATGAGTAATGATGAAGATAGCCAAAGATATTTTGAAGTAGTAAAGTATATTGTAGCTTTTGCAGAAGCTTATGGTGTATATGAATCAGAGATACTTGTAGAGACTTTCAATCTTCATAATGAAGAAAAATTATCATTAGAAGAATTTAATAGCATATTTGAAAAGTATGCAGCTTCTAGCAAAATAGTGAAACCATATAAAGAGCACATTATTGAAAGCATTTTATTATATAATATAGAATCTTTAGAGCAATTGCTTGAAAATAGAAAGAAAATAGCAGAATACTATAAATTAGATAAAGAAAAGATAGATGCTTATAGTAAAGAATTCTATTGCCATATGACTGAAGCACATACAAGTCTTTATGAAACATTTTTAAAATTATGTGCCAATAAGGATATAGCAGATAAATTATTTAAAGATATCTGTGGACCATTAGTATTTTTGGATGTAAATATCCAATATGTAATATCTGAATTAAAGAAGAGAAATATCCAATTTAATACTATGGTTGAGTTCCAAAATGTTGTGGCTAAAATTCAAAAAGTAAATAAGAATACAAGAAAGTGGAGCTATAAGGGATATACAGAAAATGAATTAGCTTTAATTCCAAACAAGAAGCTTTTAGGAAGAAATGAACCTTGCTTATGTGGTAGTGGAAGAAAGTATAAGAAATGCTGTGGAAGATAAATTTTAAGGGGTTATTGTCTGACAATAACTCTTTTTTTAACGCTATAGATGTATAAAAGTGTATTTTTTTCATAATAATGAGTAAACTAATAGTTAGATAGATTTTATCTAATAAGAAAGTAGAGATTAATAAGATTGGACTACAGTAGGTTATACAGCGATGATTATAAAAAGGTTCAAGGAAGATTAGTTTACTTGAACCTTTTTCAATGGGTTTGATTAATATTAGATTTTCATTTGTTTAACAAGATAAAAGCTTATTGCTTAATCAATTTAATGGGGTAATAGAAATTAAACTTATTTGCTGCTTTAAAGTTTCATATTGAGCTTGTAGAGCTGATAAACTATTAGCCAAAGGGGTGATGTTTTCTTCGATAAACTTTGAAATATTAGGATTTTCTAAAGTGTTAAGCCTTGTATTCACTTTTTCTATGGCAGAAGAATTATTAAGATTAATTTCATTTATTGATGATTTAAGAGTGTTTACTGAATTATTAAGTGAATTTATCATAGGTAAAAAATCAGATGAATCTGAAATGATAGAAAGTTTAACTTCAATTTCAGCCAAGTGATCAACGATTGAGGCAATAGTTTCATCATTTTTATTTAAAATGTTTTTTAATATATCGTCATTAAGCTTTAAAGTATTTATGATATCATTAAAAGCATCTAATTTTTCTTCTAAATTTGAAATCTTACTGGAAAGTTCAGAATTAGTATCAGAAGCTTGCGGAACAGGAATATTGTCAGCAGTAGCTTTCACCAAGGATTCTAAAGATGAGTACTTGGTATTAAGATCTTCAACTGAAGTTTTTAAATCTGTAAGCATTGAAGTATCAATACTGTTTTCAATAGTATTTTTAGATGGTAAATTTTTAGAAATCTCAGTTGGTATATTTGTCACTATCTTATCAGTATTTTCTGGAGCAGTATTAACTTTGTTAGATACTGTTTCAATGGTTATATAAGGGGGATTAACTGAGTTACTACTTAAAAACTGAAGCATGGATGTATATTTTTCTTGTGAACTTTCTAAGGCAATACCATAAAAGTTATTATTGGTATTTTTTATTATATAAGTAATATCTAGTTCCATATATTTTCCTACATCTGAAGGATTTACAGAAAAGTTTAATGAATTAAAATTGTTTATTTCAGGCCTATTGTTCCAATTAGCTGTATAGCCCATAAATGGTGATGTAAGTGTGGAAATTTTAAAGTTTGCCTGCATATTATTATATACACGGATATTATTTAAAAAGATATTTAAGCTTATCTTCTTTATGTTGTCTACATCAACAAGAGGCAATGAAAAATTTAATAATGTCTTATAAATATCATAAGTATATAAATTAACATAAAATACACCACTTAATAAAAATTCATTTTTAAAAAATGTATTATTGTTTCTAAGTTTCTCTACATATGTGCAAGAAAGATTAGTTATTTTAATTATATCACTCAAAGTCAAAATCCTTTCTAATTATTAATAGTCACATTTATAATATGAAAATCATCAGCATTAAGTTCAAGTTAATTAAATAATAGGAGAGATAGGGTTTTTAAAAGTATAAAAAATAGATGGATAGCTAATGGCTTTATTATTGCTATTATATTGGCAACGATAAAAAGGTTTAAAATCTGCTTGTTTATTTTCCAGTGGAGTACTCCAAGTCTTACCTGAGTTTTTTGATTTACAGGTGAGAAGAACAGTACCTTCTATCCATTGCAGGTAAAGAGTAGAGTTTTTTACTAATAGGTTAGGAAATGAACATATTGTTTTTTTATTTAAATGTATGTATTGGTGATTAAGAACAGAAATGTTATCAGTAGCTTCATTAAAATACATACAATAATATTTATTATTATTTGCTTCTGCAAATGTTATATGATACTGCTTGTTAGTAGTTTTTAAGATAGATAAATAGACTTTTTCTCTTTTAGTCATTGTAATAGGTATAGCCTCTGTCCACTTTTTATCAGCTAAGTTAAAGTTGGATAAGAAAATTTCAGAGCATTTATTAATTTTTTTTAAGAAAAAAATAGTAGGAATATCATTATCCCATGAAACTGAGAAATTAGTAAGAAGGAAGTAATTTAAAGTGCTAATAGTTGATTTATACCATGTAGTACCATCGTAATAAAAGTGAAATAAAGTACAGTAATTAGTTTTAGAAACATTAACTAGATAGAAGAATACATGAATGATATTATGAGGAAATTTTTTTATATATGGAAATTTAACAGAGTTTTTCCGTCCATTAAATGTTAATATATCTGTTTTAATAATATATTGATCATTTGAATAAATATATATCAAAGAACCTCTTTTACTATTTATAAGACCATATATAGAATCATTTTTATCAATATCAAAATAAGTATCTGCAAAGCCTTGGGAGCCTGAAATTATCTTTTTTGAAGAAATAATATTAAATTTATTATCATAATTATTGAGAGAAACTCCATTTATAAGAGAAATTTCACTGACATTTTTATTTGATTTTATCAAATAAGTTTTAAATTCTTTCTCAAAGGACATATGAACCCCCTATTATATATTTATCTATAATATAGCATATGAAGTAAATATAAATAGTTGTAATCATTAAAAATAATAAGTTTATCCATATATTTATTAATAAACTTATTATTTTTTTATTGGGAACAAATAATTCCTTTTTTCATAGTATGAAGTATAAAAAAATGTCATAAATGATTATTGGAAAATAGAGGAAAACAATGAGCGATTATAGAAAAAGTATGAATAGTGATTGTGAAGAGGCAACAGTAGTAGAGCCTTGTGGTGAGGATAACTATAAAGACAATTGTGATCCAGTATATTCAGAAGAATTAGAAGTTGAGTGTGGAAATATAGATACTGCAGATTGTGTAGCTATTTTAGCAGAAAAAATCTTTGATTGTACTACATTGCAAAACTTGCAATTTATAGACAAAGAGCATAATTTTACAATAGATAGCTACGTAGAAGATGATCCAAGATACTGTTATAGAGATGGTGATTCTGTATGTATAGATTCAATTTCTCTTTGTTATGATCATATAGGAATTAAAGATGATGCAGCAGAAGAAAATGCTGAAGCAGACTGTAATGATGATGGAAATATAACAATAAGTTATAACTTAAAAAATAGATGCTTAGAAGCTAGTGTAGGATCAGGATATGTAGCAGGAGATACTGTATTATATGATGAATTTGAAGGAGTAATATCTAATTCAGATACTAGAAGATGTAATTCTGAATCTACTACTGAAACACCAGTAACAAAAGCTAGAGTATTTAAGGCTGGAATTAATTATTATGCTCATAATTTATGTTTAAAAATAAGAGGAAGAATAGGTTGTAGAAGATTTACAGGTACAGCTCAAATAGAAGCTGATGACAATGGAATAACTAAAATAACTTCAGCATCAGATGAAGGATTAAATTTCTGCCCTGTTAATTTATATGGAAGAATCAGTAGACCAGCTGATACAAAAGCTAAATTAAAGGTTGAGCTTGATACTTGTTTATCAGCAGATTGTGTAGAAACTAATGATTTATTCGATTCAAGTAATAGTGATGAAGAAGGAAATCCACAGATTACAGCTGTAGTAGGATATTCATTCTTAGTAAATCATAAATTACGACATACAATAGAGGAAGAATTAGCTGTATTTGTAAGTCGTAATGGTGTAAGAGGTAATGAGCCTGATAATGATTCAGATTGCATAGACTAAATTTCACATATAAATAATAAAAATTAATACACAAATGCTATAAGGTGATATTAAAAATAAGGCGATTTAAAGAAAATTTAAATCGTCTTTTTTTGTCTTATTTTGTAAATAAATTATAAGGAAATACATAGTATAAAGTATAAAACTAATGAGTTAAAAAACTTTATGATAATAACAGGAGGAACCTTAAAAATGAAATATAATTGCAATGATGAAGAAGTTATGGAAAGATGCGGAACTGAGAGAAACATGAAGGATAATTGTGAAACAGAGCCAGGAGAAGAAATAGAAATTGAATGTGGAAGCATAGATGATGCAGTTTGTGTTGGTATTTTAGTTGATAAAGTATTTGATTGTGCAACTGGACAACAATGTCCACAATATTCAAATAAAGACGAAGAATTTACTTTAACAGGAGATTCTTCTTGGAGAAGAGGCGGATATGAAGAAGGTGCTTCTATTTGTATAGATTCAATTGGATTATGTTATGATTATATTGGACTACAAGATGAAATGCCAAGAGTAGAGGGTGGACAAATAACTGTTAAATATGATGCAATTCCTAAAGAATTTACTTCAGTAGAAGGTACAGAATTTAATCATCCAAATGGAGAAACTTTATATACTGAATTTGAAGGATCAGTTTCAAAAATTCCTTGTTCATTTAGAAGTAATAATTCAGATGATGACGAAGCAGTAAAAAGAACAGTATTTAAAGGAAACATTCCTTTCCATGCTGCTAATCTAAAAGTAATGATTTCAGGAAGAATTGGATGTAAGAAATTTACAGCTACGAAAGAATATGATGATATAGTTGAAATTACTAAATCAGATGAAGAAGGTGGATTAAACTTTTCACCAGCTAGCCTTTATACTAGAGTAAGTGCTCCTAGTGATGGAAGAATTGTTAAGAGTAATATAAGATTTGATGCATGCTTAGCAGTTGAATGTGCAACAACTGATGATGTATATTCAGAAGATAATGATGGTATAATTCGTGCTAACGTTAACTACTCATTTGTAACAAGTGGAAGAGTACGTCATACTACAAATGAAGAAATAGCAGTATTCACAAATCCTAATGGCGTTGAATGTAGAGAACCTGATAATGATTCTTCATGTTTATAAAAAATAAAATATAAAAGATAAAAAGTTATTGCAATTTGTAATAATTATAATTAAAAGTGGGTTAATAAAAATTAACTCACTTTTTAAAAGCAAAAAATATATAACATATTAAAAAATATGAACAATTTTTTTTATTTCTCATAGTATATAGTATAAAACAAAAGAATAATAAAAAATGTACAAAGGAGAAATTTGTTATGAATAATTGTGTAAAGAAAAATGGAAAACCTCACTCAGAATTAGTTTGTACTGATGAACCAGGGCTTGCTTTATTAAAGAGCAAGACTGTTCCAATAGTTGACCGTGATATAGCGCTAAATATAATAGGGACAGATAGAACAAAATTAGCTGAAATATCAATCGACACATCAAAATTAAATAATCCTACAATTTTAGTTATGTTCTCAGGATTATACGTTCCATTTGCAGCAATTCATCTTGGAGCAAGAATAACATTATATAAACAGACAGGAATTAAAAATAATAAAAAATGCTGTTCACAAAGAGACGATAATGGAGATAGAGGAGATGTATTACTATCACATCCACTAAGAGCAATACAAATTAATTTAAGTGAAGATGATTTTGTTTTTACAGCAGATCAATTCTCTTATATGTATACAGATGCAGTAGGAAATTATGAAGTTTCAGACGTATGTGATGAAGATTCTGGCATAGTAAGATATTCTCTTTATTTAGAGAGAGGTCCAGAGATTAGTATAGATGGAGATTTAAAGAATATAACTTTAGCAGCTTTAGCAGTCGAAAAGAATTAGTTTTTATAATAAAAAAGATAATAATTTAATAGGAGCCATTTATATGGCTCCTTTTTAGCTTATTATGAAATATAAGAATTATATATGTTATCAATTAAGTTTTTTATGGCTGTACCTATTTGTGGATAAGCACCATCTTTTAAGTTGGCAAGAGATACTCTAATAGACCATTTTGAAGAAGCAAAGCCATCACCATTTAATAAGATTACTCCATGATATTTGGCCAAATCATATAGTAAATCAAAGGTGCTATAGTTTTCTTTTATGTGTTCAGCAAAAGTGTTGCCGTATTTCATTAAGGCTATATCTAATATGTTTAACTCAGTATAATAAGCTGCATCATGGCGGCTTTTCTCATATTCAAGTTCTAATCCATTAAATAATAAATTTTTTCTGCTTTTACAAATATCCTTTGTAAGTTGTTTGTAAGTATTTTCCTTATCTATTAAGGCGAATAGTGAGAAAAATGCCATTTGCACTTGTTGTGGTGTAGAAAGTCCAGCAGTATGATTTAAGGCAACTTGTCTGCTGTCAGCCACTAATCTATCCATAAATGAAATCTCAGTTGGATTTTGGCATAAATGTTTGTAACGTTCATTTAATTCATTTTTCATATCTGGTGATAGTTTTTTAATAAGGTCATTAAATATATTTTTTTCATTTAAAAAGATAGTTCCTAATCTCCAGCCAGTTACACCAAAATATTTTGAGTATGAATAAACACCTAAAGTATTATATGGTAGTTCACTAACTAATGAATGGAAGTTATCAACAAATGTACAATATACATCATCTGTAACTATCATTAACTCAGGATTATGTTCTTTAACTACAGAAATAAGGTTATCTTTGCAGTCTCTGCTTAAAGCAACGGAAGCTGGATTATTTGGGTTTACCACAAATAATACCTTGATATTTTTATTCTTAAGTTTATTTAATTCTTCTTTTGGATATTGCCATGTTGGATTTCCATTTTCATCCACCTCATTTGCTTTTATATTTATAACATTAAACTTATAGTTAGGTAAATGAGGTATTTCTAAATAAGGTGTAAATATAGGAGTCATTAAAGCAATGGTATCACCAGATTTTAAAAGGTTATTTACAACTAATGAATCAAAGATATAACACATTGCAGCAGTACCACCTTCTACAGCAAATACTTCAAAATTACTTTCAAATTCTTTGTTTTGGCATAATTCCTTCATTAAATAATTATGTACTATTTTTTCAATATGTATAAGCATTTTGTCTGGTACAGGATAATTATCTCCGATAATTCCATCAGTAAGTTCAAAAATATATTCATCTGAATTAAAATTCATTTCTTCAGTTCCATATTTTAAAATATTAGTTAATAATTTTATAGCAGATGTTTGGGGAGAGTTTTCTAAAAATTCTTGGAATCTTTTAGCAATACCTTTCTTTTCAGGCATTCCTGCCAAATCATCTTTGCACCAAGTTCTTTGCGTCTCTTTTATAGCAAATTGGCCAAAGGTAAAAAATGCTTCTCTTGGTGTGGATGCAGTCCAGTTGGGATTTCCCCTTCCAGCATCAAGAATATCATCATTATTTTCTTGTGCCAGACGTATCAATTTATCTTTAAATTCAAATGGACTTATTTGACCATAAATTTTTTGTAATTCATCTTTTGGTAAATTCATTATCAATATCTCCTAACTTTAATTTGATAGAGTATATTTTATCAATTAATTTTTAAAAACACAAATATTTACTGAGCAAAATTAAAAAATGATAATAAAATGTAGAAAAAAATAATAAATTATTGATATACATATTATTAATATATATTAAAATTATTAATATGATATAATTATCATTAGTAAAATTATAAAAATAATAAAAAAGTATAAAAGTGAGAGATAAAAATGGACTATAACAAATTGAGTTTAGATATACATGAAAAAAATAAAGGAAAAATTCAAGTAGTTTCAAAGGTAAAGGTTGAGAACAGGGAAGATTTAAGTGTAGCCTATACTCCTGGTGTAGCAGAACCTTGTAGAAGGATTAGTGAAAATAAAGAAGATGTTTATAAGTATACAGCAAAAGGAAATCTTGTGGCGGTAGTATCTGATGGTAGTGCAGTATTAGGACTAGGAGATATTGGACCTGAAGCTGCTATGCCCGTTATGGAAGGAAAGGCAATACTATTTAAAGAATTTGCTGATATTGATGCTTTTCCAATATGTTTAGCAACAAAAGATGTTAATGAAATAGTTAAGACAGTAAAATATTTAGCACCAACTTTTGGAGGAATTAATTTAGAGGATATATCTGCTCCAAGATGTTTTGAGATTGAAAGAATATTAAAGAAAGAGCTTGATATACCAGTATTCCATGATGATCAGCATGGAACTGCCATTGTGGTTTTAGCAGGAATAATTAACGCTTTAAAGCTAGTTAATAAATCAATAAATGAAGCTAATGTTGTAATAAATGGAGCTGGTTCAGCTGGAATATCAATATGCAAACTTTTGTTGGAAGTAGGTATTGGCAATGTGGTTTTAGTAGATATGAAAGGAGCTTTAGCTTTAGGAGAGCAATGGATGAATCCAGAACAAACTATTATGGCAGAAAAGACTAATAAGTATGATGAAAGAGGAAGCTTGCAAGAAATTATTAAGGGCAAAGATATATTTATAGGAGTGTCTGCCCCTAATATTGTATCAGCAGAAATGGTTAGTACTATGGCCAATGATGCAATTGTTTTTGCCATGGCAAACCCAGTGCCTGAAATTATGCCTGATGAAGCTAAAAAAGGTAATGCTAGAGTTATAGCAACTGGTAGATCAGACTTTCCAAATCAAATTAATAATGTGCTTGTATTTCCAGGAATATTTAGAGGGGCTTTAGATGTTAGAGCTAAAGATATTACTGAAGAAATGAAGATAGCAGCAGCAAAAGCTATTGCTTCAATTGTTACTGATGAAGAATTAAGTGAAGAGTATATTATTCCTAATGCTTTCGATAAAAGAGTAGTAAAGGCTGTTTCAGCATCAGTTTCAAAAGCAGCATATAAATAATTTAATGAATAATAAAATCCTTAAAAGGCAATTCTCTTAAGGATTTTTTATATTTTTTTGAATATTAATATAGTGTATACTAAAAAATATTTTTTATGAATTTATTTTAAATTTAAAAGAATTGATAAGGATTTAAAAACTGAATGGTTATAATCTTGATGTAGCGATACATCTAATACGTCATATAATTTTTGCAGCTGCTTTATAACTTGATCTAGATATAAATCATTTTTTACAAGTAGATATATCTTGCTAGTCTTTCCATCACCAACTTCTCCACATAATATTCCTTCAAGATTAAATCCTCTTCTGGCAAAAAGATTGGTAATATGACTCATTACTCCAGGATGATTCCTAACATGAAGTTCAATAAGATAAAAATCAGTATTAATCATTTATAGGTATACCTCCTATCATTTCAGTATTGGCAGCACCAGGTGGAACCATAGGATAAATATTTTCATCATCATTAATTGGAATATTAATAACAGCAGGTCCAATTTCAGTGAGCAAAGCTGTGAGTTTTTCAAGTGGATCACTTTCATTACTTAAATCATAACCTTTGATGCCAAAGCCTTCAGCAATGGTTTTAAAATTTGGATTGAAGATAAATTCAGAAGCAATATAGTGTTTATGATAAAATAAGTTTTGCTGTTGACGAACTAATCCAAGATGATGATTATTGATAATTAATAGTTTTATATTAGATTTTGTTTCTGCTAATGTGGCTAATTCTTGAATATTCATAAGTATGGACCCATCTCCACTAAAGGAAATAATGAGCTTTTGAGGATTATATAGAGATGCTCCTATAGCTGCCGGGAGGGCAAAGCCCATGGTACCTAGTCCACCGGAAGTTAATAGTGTTTTTGGATATTTAAATGGATATCTTTGAGCAGTCCACATTTGATGTTGTCCCACATCTGTTACTATAATAGAATCATCAGGTATTTTATCAGCTACAAAAGAAATGATATTAGCAGGATGCATAGGGTCATCATATGAAGGTAATGGATATTTATTTTTAAAGCAATTAATACGTTGTATCCAGCTAGTTCTAGGATTTTCATCTATGTAGCCAATAATTGCTTTTAAAAATGAATTAATGGAGCAATTCATAGATATACTACTATTTTTAACTTTATTTATTTCCGATTCATCAATATCTACATGAATAATTGATGCCTTAGGGCAGAATTTTTTTATATCGCCAGTGGCTCTGTCATCAAATCTTACCCCAAAAGCTAATATTAGGTCTGCTTCATTTATTAAAAGATTAGTAAATGGACAGCCGTGCATACCTAGCATTCCTAAATATAATTCATCATCAGCAGAGAATGCTCCAAGGCCCATCAATGTTAATGCTACAGGAATATTATTTTTCTTAGCTAAGTCATAAAGATATTTTGAGGAATTAGAACTTATAATTCCGCCACCTGCATATATAATTGGCCTTTTGGCTTTATTAATTTGTGTTCCAATATATGATAAAGCATGGGTATTAGGTATATCTATATCCACTTTATTTTCTTCTATAGAAGGAAATTTCTTAAACTCAATCACTTCGCTTTGAATATTTTTCGGAAAATCTATTAAAACAGGGCCAGGTCGACCTTCCGTAGCAATTTTAAAAGCTTCTGGAACAATATAAAATATGTCTTCAATTTTTCTTATTATAAAATTATGCTTGGTAATAGGAATAGTAAGTCCATAAGCATCAACTTCCTGAAAAGCATCAGTACCGATGGCTGAATAAGGGACTTGTCCAGTGATGGCAACCATAGGTATGGAATCTAGCTTGGCATCAGCTATAGCAGTAAGGAGGTTAGTGGCACCAGGACCAGAAGTAGCAAGGCATACACCTATCTTATTGGAAGATCTGGAAATACCTTGAGCAATGAAGCCAGCACCTTGTTCATGTCTAGATAATATATGTTTAATATTGCTATTATATAGTGCATCATATATAGGTAAATTAAAACCGCCAGGAATTCCAGCTATATATTCTACCCCTTGTTTTTCTAAAAGTTTTACTAATATTTCTGCTCCATTATATTTCATAAAAAAACTCCTTTAAAAAGATACCTCATCATGAAGAAGAGGAAGAAAAATTTTACATAAAAGTAGTAAGCCTTTACGTAGCCATAAAAGTTTATATAAATATATGCAGATAAAATTAATTTTAATAATAATTTTTTATGTGTATAATAATAGATAAAATACATTAAAAAGAGGGATAGGAATGGAACTAGTAAAAACATACGAAGAATATAATGAATTAAATAAGGAATACGTGAAGTTTATTCAAATGGTTATGGAAAGTGATATTGCAAATTATGATGATATAATTATGAATAATCTTGAAAAGTATAGTGAATTATTTGAAGAGTTAAAGTTAAGATGTGATAAGGTAGAAGTGGAAGAAAAAGATATTGATAATTTAAGAGATTTAAATTATTTAGCTTTAGATACTTTATTCTTGACAATGGATTTAAAGAATTTTTATAAATTAGGTGAAAGTGAAAGATTCAAAATGAGAGCTGTAAATTATATTAATAAGAGAAGTAGAGGGCAAATTTTATAAGTAAAGTTAAAAATACTGTATCAACTTAACATTTGATACAGTATTTTCTATTTTATAATCACCATTTTTATTGTAGTGCTTTTTTATCTTCTCATCATCTTAGTAGATTGTTGTCTAGCTTTCTTTATTTGGCTATGATCAAAAGGATGAAGGTCTTTTTTTGTTGTTAAGTTTGCTATATTAGAAACAAGAATATTTTCTGAGTTAGCTTTTCCTTTAATACCTTTTAATCCCATTATAATAACTTTATGACCTTGATTTACATCAATAAATTGAGGCTTTTTAAACCATTTATTCTGTTTATATTCACATTTTACAACTTGTTTACCAACTTCAGGTTTAACAACTAAAAATACATGTAATTTATTAAAAATTCCTAGAATGCTTTTAACTTCAGTTTTAACTGATAAAATTGTTCCAGCTACACTTGTCATTCTATCTCCGTATTTTTCCATATAAGCATCTGAGTAGTATTTAGTCATTTTATCTTTGAAACCCATTCAAAAAACTCCTTTTACTATAAATATAATATATTTATTCAATGAAATAACCCTGACTCAAGGCTGAGTATTATGTTGAGTTAATCATGTATAAGCTTTACAAATTTAAATTATTTAAGTTGATTATATCATATAAAGGTACTTTGATAAACAAAAATGAAAGAAAACTTCATAAATAAACTTATGAATATATAAGAATTTATTGTTAAATATGGATATAAATAAAGTATAATTATAGTATAATGACAAATATTTCCAAAGTGAAATTTTTAAGGAGGTCTTATGGGAAAAATAATTAAAAGAGCAATAGAAAAAGATAAGTTATTAAATGAACTGGAAACAAATATAAAAAGTGGTGGGCGGATTGTATGTATCAATGGATATATAAATGAAGAGGGACAGATGATAGTGATTTATACTATTGAGCATGATGAAGTTAGGGAAATTCTTAAATTGGAAGATCAAAGAGAAATACCTACAGCTACAAGCATATATATAGGAGCTGCTTGGTTTGAAGAGGAAATAGAAGAGATGATGCCAGTAAAGTTTATTGGGCTTAAAAGAAGTGGAAGATTATTTTTGCCAGATGAATTTAAAAATGGAGAAGGAAAAATATTAGTATTGCCTTTAAATGAACTTAAAAAATTAAAGGATAGTTAGGAGGTATTGATTTGAGTTATGTTTTACCATTAGGACCATATCATCCATCTCTTGAAGAGCCGGTTCATGTGAAGCTCTACACAGAAGGTGAGCTTATAAAGAAAGCAGAAGTCTTTATTGGATATAACCATAGAGGAATTGAAAAACTAACAGAAGTAAGGAATTATATTCAAACAATAACTTTGGTGGAAAGGGTGTGTGGAATTTGCTCACATTCACATGCCATGACATATTGCTTAGCCGTAGAAGATATAGCTGGTCTGGAAGTTCCTAAGAGAGGACAGTATATAAGGATTATCATAAGTGAACTAGAAAGACTTCATTCTCATTTTTTATGGCTTGGACTTGCAGCACATCTCATAGCTTTTGATTCATTATTCATGAAATGTTTTGCAACTAGAGAAAGAATAATGGAAATGTTGGAAATAATCACAGGTAATAGAGTTAATTACGCTATGAATATAATAGGAGGGGCCAGAAGAGATATAAGTAAAGAACAATTTAAAGAATTATTGCAAGCGATAAAGGAAACTGAGGAAAAATTTAAAGGCATATACACTATATATACAAGTGATAGCAGCATTGCAGCAAGAACAAAAGGAGTTGGAATACTTACTAAGAAGGATGCTTTGATTTATGGAGCTTGTGGACCACATGGCAGAGCATCAAATGTAAACTTTGATGTAAGAAAAACCATGCCTTATAACAGCTATGAAGATTTTGAATTTAAAGTGGCTTTAGCAGAAGATGGAGATGTATTTTCCAGAGCAGTAGTAAGGCTTTTGGAAATAGAAGAAAGCTTTAAGATAATAAAGCAGGCAGTAGAAAACATTCCACAGGGTTCTATAAACTTGGGAAATAAAATTCCTAGAGTTCCTAAGGGAGAATCGTTAATAGTGACAGAAGCACCAAGAGGAGAAGTATCGTATTTTGTAGTTTCCAACGGTGGACAAACTAATAGTAGGGTTAATATACATGTACCAACTTTTAAAAATGCAGCAACTGTACCTGTGATGCTTAAAGATAACAACATTGCCGATGCAGGTCTTATTGTAGCAAGTATAGATCCATGTTTCTCATGTCTTGATAGGTGATAATATGCATGAATTATCAGTAACTGAAGGAATTTTAAAGATATGTTTAGAGGAAGGTAAAAAACACAATGTAGAAAAAATCAAAAAGATAAATATAGTGGTTGGAGAGCTTACAGGTCTTATGCCGAGCTGTATATCATATTATTTTAATATTGCTACAAAAGGAACTTTAGCTGAAGAAGCAGAAATATCAATTACTTATGAAAAGGTAAAAATAAAATGTAAAAGCTGTGGCTTTGAAGGTCAACTTTTAAGTAATCAATATGTTTGTCCAAATTGCGGTAAAGACGATTATGAAATAGTAAAAGGTAGAGAATTTTATATTGATACTATGGAGGTAGAATAAATGCAAATTAAGGTTATGAGACAGATACTAGAGTGGAATGAGGATGTAAGCAATAAAGTTAGAAGCCTTCTACAAGAAAAAAATGTTTATATGATTAATGTAATGGGCTCTCCAGGAGCAGGAAAAACAACATTTATTGTTAATTTAATTAAGTATCTAAGAGATAGAGGAATTAATTCAGGCGTAATAGAAGGAGATATTGAAGGTACCATTGATGCTGAGAGAATTCAAAAAGAAGAATTTCCAGTGGTACAGTTAAATACAGAAGGTGCATGCCATATTGAAGCTAAGTCTATTGAAAATATTTTGCCTTATTTTGATTTAGATAAGATTAATATGATTTTTGTGGAAAATATAGGAAATTTAGTATGCCCAGCAGAATTTGATATTGGTGAAAATTTAAGAATAGCATTGTTAAGTATTCCAGAAGGTGATGACAAGGTAGTAAAATATCCACTTATGTTTATTAAGGCTAATGCAGTGGTATTAAATAAATATGATATGGCAAAGTATTTTAACTTTAATGATGGAAAAGTGGAAGAGGAGTTATGGGAGAGAAATAAGGAAGCAGAGGTATTTAAGATAGATTCTACAGATGAATCAGAAATATATCCATTTGCAGAGTGGCTCATTAAAAAATATAAAGGATAGGGGAAATCATATATGAAGTTTAAAGCTTTTTTTTCAACGTTTCTATTATCATATATTTTTTGGATACTTTTTTTGGCACAAGATTTTAATATTTTTAAGTTAGGATATGAGGAATTAATTACAGGACTAGTTGTAGCTGTGGTGGTAGGAGTGTTTTGTAGTCAGTTTTTTGTTAAGAAAGATGGATTTTGGTTATTTAAAAAATTTAGGCTTGTTAATCTTTTAATTTTTATTCCTATTTATAGTATTGAACTTATTAAAGCCAATTGGGATGTGGCAAAAAAAGCACTATCATTTAAGAAGATAGAAGTAAATCCTGCTATTGTAAAAATACAAACAAATCTTTCATCAGATTGGGGATTATCAATGCTTTCTAATTGCATAACGTTGACTCCAGGAACAATAACTATGGATATATATGAAGAAAAAAATAAAAATTACCTATATGTGCATTGGCTTGATAGCACTACAGATGATGGAAAAAAGGCGGCAAAAATTATTAAGGGCAAGTTTGAAAAATATATAAGGAGGATATTTGATTAATGAATATTGATTTGCTATTTAAGGGAACAGCTATAATATTTGCTATTTTTTCATTAATACTAATTTATAGGGTTATTAAAGGGCCAACTATTATTGATAGGGTGCTTAGTGCAGATGCCATTGATATTTTAGCTGGTATAATAATGGTTTTATTTGGTGCTTTAGAAAATAGAGCCATGTATTTAGATCTAGGACTTATAATAACTCTTTTAGGATTTATTGGTACAGTACTCATATCTAAATATATAAAGGGGGAATTATAATGGGTATATGGGAAATCATAATACTAATACTTATTATAATGGGAATCTTTTTTACCTTTGCAGGAGTGGTTGGGATACTTAGAATGCCTGATACTCTTTGCAGATTACAATCTTCAACCAATATTGCAACAATGGGGGCTATGCCAATAGCTTTAGCTTGTAGTATATATGGGTTTCTTAACAATAACATTTCTATTGGTATTAAATCACTTATAATAATTTTCTTTTTATTAATCACTAATCCAGTGGCTTCCCATGCTATGGCAAAGGCGGCATATAAGCATTTAGATGAAAAAAGCAATAAAGTTAAGTACGATCATTATGGGAGGGATATAAAATGACAGCATTTAATATTGTCAATGCCATCATAATAATAGGGCTTATAATTTCAGCGGTATCCATATTTATTCTCGATGATGTATTACAATGCATTATAGCTACTTCAGTTTTAGGGACATTTTTAGCATTAGAATTCCTACTTTTAAAGGCACCAGACGTGGCCATAGCTGAAGGTGCAGTAGGAGCAATACTAACTCCAGTAATTTTTATCATAACTTTAAATAATGTTAAGAGAAATAAAAATAAGGAGGAGAAAAATGGGTAAAAAGATAACATATATTATTTTGTTTGCGTTATTAGCCTCTTTTATATATGTAGGTTTCAATATTGAAGAAAATAGGGATTTAGGTGATGCTTCACAAATAGTCCTTAATGAAACCATCTCTAAGACTTCAGCCCTTAACTCTGTAACTGCTGTAGTATTTGATTTTCGTGGATATGATACGTTAGGAGAATCTATAGTTCTATTTACGGCTATTTGTGGTGTTAGTGCTGTTTTAAGAAGCAGTAAGAAAGATGAGGTGAATAATAAAGATGAATAATAAAAGAATGAGAAAGGATTCAATTCTTACCTGTTGTTCAGATTTAGTACTTCCAATAATAATAACTTTAGGCTTATATATCATTATACATGGCCATTTATCACCAGGTGGAGGATTTCAAGGAGGAGTATTGGTTGCTGGAGCCTTTGCAATTTTATATGTGTCTTATGGCATTAAAAATTTAAGTAAAAAAATAAAGGTGAATGTCCTTAAGATTGGTGAAGATATTGGTGCTTTAGGTTTTATAATATTGGCTTTTCTAGGACTTGTTTTTGGTGGAACATTTTTTAAAAATATATTTTATTTAGGTGAGCCAGGAGAATTATTTTCATCAGGTAGTATATTTCTAATGAATTTTGCAGTAGGATTTAAAGTTTTTGCAGGAGTATCTTTTTTGATTTTAATAATGGTATCAAATTTGAAATCGAAAGGGGATGAATAATCATGACCATTAATTATATAGGAGCATTTTTACTGATATTTATAGGACTAGCTATCATAGTTTTAAAGAAAAATCTTATTAAAATAGTTATTGGTATGGGAATAGTTGATTCAGGAATAAATTTACTGCTTATTTCAATTGGATATAGAAATGATGCAACAACACCAATATTTACTGATGGAGCAGCTAAATTTGTTGATCCTATTCCACAAGCTCTTACACTTACATCCATAGTAATAGGAGCTTGTGTTTCAGCATTAGCACTATCACTAGTCATTAAGATAAATGAACATTATGGCAGTATAGATAGTGATGAAGTAAGGAGGATTAAAGGATGAATAAAGAAATATTAAATAATCTTCCACTTATAGCAATTATTACACCAATAGCCATAGCCTTTGTTATAGGCTTATTTAAAAATAAGTACATGAAGCTAAAAAAAATCTTTGTTATAGTAGCATTATTAGTAAGTGTAATTGCAGTGATCTTGATGATAAAGCCTGTAATGTTTAACAATGATACCATAACTGTATGGCTAGGGAATTGGAAACCATTGGCTGGAAAGGCCTTTGGTATAGCATTAGAAGTTGATGCACTAGGTATATTTATGGCACTTATAATTTCAATAGCTTGTTTGCTCTCAGCTATTTATTCTTTAAAATATATGAGTAAAGATAATGGACTTGATAAATATTATGCATTGTTCCTACTTTTATCAGGTAGTATGCTAGGATTTGTATTTACAGGTGATTTGTTTAATATGTATGTAATGCTAGAGATAATGACTTTTGCAGCTATTTCATTGACTGCCTTTAGAAATTATAAGGATAAATCCTTGGAAGCAGCATTCAAATATATAGTAACAGGTTCATTAGGGTCATCCCTTATATTGCTAGGAACAGTTTTATTATATACAGAAACTAAAACTTTAAATTTAGCAGAAATAATAGATATACTAAGAAATACTTCAGAAATGTCTTCAATTACCATCTTAGCTTTTAGCTCCATGATGGTAGGATATGCCGTAAAAGCTTTTATGGTTCCATGTCATACTTGGCCTACAGATGCCCATATGGCAGCACCTTCATCAATTTCTATGATATTATCAGGTGTTATGAGCAAAACAGGAATATATGCAGTAATAAGAATATTATTTGGTATATTTGCACTTAATGACAATAAATACGTAGGTTATCTAATTATTGTTTGGGGTATTGCAACAATGATAGTTGGTGTAACCATGGCATTATTGCAGCATGATTTTAAAAGACTTTTGGCTTTTCATTCAGTTTCACAAATTGGCTATATTGTAAGTGCATTTGGGGTAGCAATTATATGTACTGGCAAGATTCAAGATTTGGCTATGGCAGGTGCATTATATCATATGATAAATCATGCCGTCTTTAAGGGATTATTATTTTTATGTGCTGGTGCAGTATTATATACAACTGGTACAACTGATTTAAATTCAATATCAGGATTAGGTAAAAAAATGCCTTTTACCATGACTATGTTTTTATTTGGAGCAGCAGCTATCAGTGGAATACCTCCTTTTAATGGGTTTGCTTCCAAGTGGATTATTTATGAAAGTGCATCACAAGGTAGAGTGGAAATAGTTACTGTTGTAGCTGTAGTGGTATCGGCTATGACTTTGGCATCTTTCATAAAGGTAGGACATTCAGTTTTTTTTGGCCCAGAAAATATAGGTGGTGGACAGATAAAAGAGGTACCTTTTTCTATGAAAGTACCAATGTCTGTCTTATCTATAGGTACATTAGTTTTAGGGCTATTTCCAAGAGTTATGATGAAATATATATTAAGTCCAGTTATATCTTGTATCCTCAATATAGACTCCTATATCAATGCAGCACTTAATATTGGTACCAGTGAAAGTATAGATACTACAATAAAGATAAGTGGAATATATTCTCCAGGAAACTTTTTTATATTGTTTATAGTAGTGCTTTTAGCAATATTTATTTTCATCCTGTTTAATATGAAGTACTCAATAGATGAAGATAAAGATTTAAGTGAAGCATATATAAATAGAGGTAGTAGGAAGTTTGATGTATTTATTGGAGGAGAAAATGAAGAAGCTACTAAGGTGAATTCAAGTGATTTATTTTGGCCAATGAAGCATGAATTAAAGGGATATTTTAAATTTATTGAAAATGCACATAATGGAAGTGTAAATACCTACTCACTTTGGATTGTAACTATGCTGATAGTAGTAACAATACTTTCCTTTATATTTTTATAGGAGGTGGAAATATGGAATATTTAAAGATAATTTTATATATACTTGTATTTCCAGGGATAATTTTTTCAAGTTTAATAGGATTTTTCATATCTGGATTAGATAGAAAGATTGTAGCAAAGATGCAAAGAAGAAGAGGGCCCAAGATAAGTCAGAGCTTTTATGATTTTATAAAGCTTTTAGGAAAAGATACAATTATACCTTCTAGTGCCAATAGAAAGTTATTTATTATTGCTCCTGTTATAGCAGTGGTAAGTATAGTAATCATACCGTTATTTATTCCTTTGGGAAAGTATACTTTTATAAAAAGTACAGCAGATGTGGTGGTATTAATATATCTACTTATTATCCCATCTTTAGCTTTAATAATTGGAGCAATGGCATCAGCATCACCATTTGCTTCCATAGGATTATCCAGGGAAGTGGTATCAATTATAGGGTATGAACTTCCTTTAATTATAATTATTATAGATGTATGTAAGAAGGCAGGAAAGATATTAGGTACTGGAACTATTTATTCCATGGAGCTTATAGAAAAAGCACAGGCAATAGAGGGGAATTTTATGTTTTCTTTAGCTTTATTGCCTGCAGCTATAGCATTTTTAATGATTTTACCAGCTAAGGTAGGAGTAGCACCTTTTGATGTAGCAGAAGCAGAAACAGAAATATGTGAAGGACCTTTAGTTGAATATAGTGGAATATATTTAAGTTTATTTAAATTAAGTCATAGCATTAAAAGCTATGTAATGGCTATGCTTTTTGTGGCCTTGTTTTTAGGAAATATATTTGTGGAGTTTGGAAGCACTTCTATTAATTTAATAATTAATACAGTAATTATGATAGCTTTATCAACTTTAATAACTATAGTCTGCTTATCTATAGTAAGAGGATCTATGGGACGGTATAAGGCACATCAAATGTTTAAATTTTATTGGACAATACCTACAATATTATCAGTAATAAGTTATTTTTTAGTGAGTATGAATATATAGGAGGAAAAGCTTATGTCATTAATTGAAAAAAGTAGAGAAAAATCTCCGTGGATATATCATTTAAATACTGGTTCTTGTAACGGCTGTGATATTGAAATAATGGCATTGCTAGGTCCTAAATACGATGCAGAAAGGTTTGGTGTGAAGCTTACAGCTTCACCTAAACATGCAGATATAGTACTTATAACAGGGCCAGTTACCACACAATGCAGAGAAAGAATGATAAATGTGTTGTCACAAGTGCCAGAACCAAAAGTTATAGTATCAGTAGGATCATGCCCCGCTTCAGGTAATGTATTTAAGGATAGTTACTCTGTTGATGGACCTTTGGATAAATGGACAAAGGTGGATGTATCAGTGGCAGGTTGTTCACCTAAACCAGAAGCAATCTTAAAAGGAATACTAGAAGCTGTTGAAATATTAAATAAGCGTAGGAGGGAAGAAATATAATGTTTAAAATTCCATTTCTTACAGAAGGAATAAAAAATCTATTTAAAAAGCCTATTACAGAAGAAGGCTCTATTGAAGAATTAAAATCAGCTGATAATTATCGAGGAAGATTAAGCTTTAATGAAGATGCTTGTATTGGTTGTGGATTATGTATAAGGGTATGTGCAGGCAATGCTATAACTAAGAGCATAAAGCCAGTAGAAGATGGACAAGAAATTACGATGTCCTTTGATATGGCATCTTGTACTTTTTGTGGTTTGTGCCAAGATTTTTGTAGTAAAAAGGCCATAACATTAACAAATGATCCTATAATGGTACAAAAGAATAAAGATAATTTAAAGGTACAGGGGACTTTTATTAAAAAGATGCCATCTAAAGTTAAAATAGAGAAAAAAGTATCAAAATAAGAAATGGCTAAAGAAGATCATAAATTAGTATAATAAGTGTTTATATATTCTAAAGAAAGAAGCAATATAAAAGGACAGCTAAAATTATTAGTTGTCCTTTTAGGTTAATTGTTTTGAGAAAGTAATATTAATTAAAATCATGAATTACATATTTATAAATATGATTCAATTTTAATCTTTCTTTCAGAAGCTGTTGAGTCTGTAGCCTCTTTATTTGTTTTAGTAAACCTAGCATGCTCCCATATTCCAAAGTACTTATCGAAAATGTATGATTCCTCATCGATATTTACTATAGGGGCAGAAGTTTCATCAAACCCAATCAGTGAAACTTTTCTTCCGGTATTTTTTAAGTATTTTAAGGCTTTTCCTAAAAGAATATCTGGATCAGGGATTATTCTTTCTTCTAAAAAAACCTCAAAAAAATTCTTCTTGCAACTACTATTTTCCAAAGCTTCATCTCCTTATTAAATAAATCATAATAATATTATATGTTTTGTGGAAAAAAATTACAATAAGCTAAAAATAATTAAGATAATTAATTAATTTAATAAAGTAGTTCGCTTATATACGTATAAAAATTATATATTTTCAAGTTTTATATGGAAAAAAGATTATAAAAAAGCTTGAAAAAAGTATCTATATACAATACTATTACAAGTGTATATACACATATGATGGTATTTATTTTTTTATATTAATAAAAGTGGGAGGATAATATATTATGGCAAAGTTACTTGTAGTAGTTGATTATCAAAATGATTTTGTTAACGGTGCTTTAGGTTTTGTAAAAGCAGAAACTTTAGAAAAAGGCATATGTAATAAGATAGAGGAATATTTAAATAGGGGAGATAAAGTAATATTTACTTATGACACTCATTTTGAAAATTATCTACATACTAGGGAAGGCAAAAAGTTGCCAGTGAAGCATTGTATCATAGATACTGAAGGACACGATTTATATGGAGAGTTAAAGAAGTTCAAAGATGTAGAAAATACACTTCATTATAATAAAAAGTCCTTTGGACTATCACCGGAAGATATGTTGGACATTGCTAAAAAGGTTTATGATGATATTGAAGAAATAGAGTTGGTAGGAGTTGTGACCAATATATGCGTTATTAGTAATGCAGTTACTTTTCAATCTCAATTTGTTAATACAGAAATAATTGTGGATGCTTCGCTTACTGCTGGTTTTGATGAAGAAATGCATAAGAAGTCATTAGAAGTTATGGAATCATTTCAAGTTAAAGTTATTAATAGGTAGATTTTCTCATGGCAATTATTTATGACTATTTTTTTATTCAAATATGTTAAAATATAAAAATAGTAAATAAATAATTGGAGGAAGAAAAATGTTTAATTTTAATCTTAATGAAAGAACAATAGATATAAACGAAATTGATGAGCTTATTGGAGAAATTAATTTAATAGATATAAGAGAGCCTCATGAATTTAAATGTGGAAGTTTAAGAACTGCTAAAAATATACCAATGGATACTTTATTAAATAATCCAGATAAATATTTAGAAAAGGATAAAAAGTATTACATAATGTGTAAAGCAGGCAGAAGAAGTGCTATTACATGTAGAGAATTAAAGTATAAGGGCTTTGATGTAGTAGATGTAACTAGTGGAATGGCTTTTTATGAAGGTAATGAAAGATCTTAGTTATTGTTTTTAGAAATATAAACCCCTTTAAGGGAGTTTATATTTTATCAGAAGAATAAGAAAAATTAAAAAAATAGTTTAATATATTAAGTATAAATTCATAAATATAACAAATCTTAGTATTAACAAAGTAGATAATATTTGTGGATTTAGTATAATAGTTCCATTATAAATAGTCATTATCTTAATTGACTTTATAATGACCATAAGAAAATTTAATTTACATAAAAATATTATTTGAGATACAGACGAGACAGTATATGCTCACTATGATGGAAAAGCTGAATATGATAATGGATTAATATTTTGAACAAACTGGATTTATCGTACAACATAAATTAATTGATGGAGCATATCAAATAGTGAATGTATACAAAAATAATGATGAGTATGAATCAGTTGTTTTTCCAGATTTAAAAATAAATTTACGTGATATATTTGAATAAGTTTAAAGTACCTATTAACTGGGTACTTTTTTTAAGGTATAGACCAGTTATATTTTTATAATATGCAAGTAAAATAACATTAGCAGGAACTTCGTTTTGAAAACTCTTATTCAAATTAAAGAACCTTTTTATAATAAGTAACATAATATTTTTTATAGAATATTATAAAGTGAGTAATTAAATATAGAGGTGATTATAATTATTGGCTTTAAGAAGGATTTTCTAGGAAATAATACGGAAATATCATACTTTACAGAACCAATTTATGGTGTAGATAGGTAAAGGGGGAAGATGTTTATGGATAATAAAAAAATAATTGCCTTAGGTACTTTTAAGGTTATGAGCGTAGTGGAAGATACAAATGAAATTCCCAAGGGTGTAGCAATGATAAAGGCTCCAGAATATTGGAATAAAGGAGATAGAGGAAGAGGAGTTGTTATTGCAATTATTGATTCAGGTTGTGACTGTACTCATGTAGATTTAAAAGATAGGATAATCGGTAAATATAATTTTACGGAAGACGATGGTGGTGATCCTGAAATTGTAACAGATTATCTAGGTCATGGCACTCATGTGGCAGGGACTATTGGAGCAAGTCAAAATGGACAAGGAGTTGTAGGTGTAGCACCTTTATGCAGTTTACTTATTTTAAAGGCATTAAATAAAAAGGGACAAGGCACTGAAGAAGATATTGCAAAGGCCATTAATTATGCAGTAAGAAAAAAGGTGAATATAATATCAATGTCTCTTGGTAGTACGGAAGAAACACCTTTAATTCATGAAGCCATAAAGAAAGCTGTAGAGAGTAATATTTTGGTAGTATGTGCAGCAGGCAATGAAGGTGATAGTAATGGAGATACGGAAGAACTAAGCTATCCAGCAGTTTATAGTGAATGTATTTCAGTTGGAGCAGTAGATTATAGTAAAAATATTGCCCGCTTTACCAATTCTAATAAATCAGTAGATTTAGTAGCACCAGGAGTAAGTATAATGTCTACCTACCCAAATAATAAATATGCTAATTTGCAAGGAACTTCAATGGCAACACCTCATGTAAGTGGAGCATTAGCTTTAATAATAAACTGGTCAAGAAAGGATTTTGGGCGAGAAATGAGTGAAACAGAACTTTATGCTCAATTAATAAGGCATACTGCTTCATTAGGATTTAAGAAGACTTTAGTAGGTAATGGGCTCCTTTATTTATTAGCACCTCAAATATTAGAAAATTATATATCACAGGCATCAGTTTTAAAGGTATAAAAGCTACAGAAATATTAAACTTAATTAAGAGTTTCTAAAGCTATTTTGGTAAAGTATTGCAAAATTTATAACTGGCTATAGATTAGATAGATAAATGTTTAATAGAGGTTTTACTAAATTAGCAGTGAAACTCTAGAATTAATTTAAATTTCTTAAACTTTGTGAGTTGATTTAAAAATTCATAATTAGTTAAGTCAATTTTTAACTTTAAGTTATTTCTTATTGGCTAGTACATTTTTTTTGTAATCTAGTATTGCTTTTGATAAAGCTTCAGCACAGTTTTTTTGTCCAACATTTGAAGTAAGATATTTTTCATCTTGAGAGTTACTTAAAAATCCAAGTTCAACTAAAGCAGCTGTATTTTCATTAAGCTCTAAAACAGCTAAGGCATCATCTTTACTTTCATAAGTTTTTAAGCCTCTATTATAAGTATAGTCCAGTTGGCCTAGCTCATATTGAAGGTAGGAAGCAAACGTATAGCTTGCATCATCACCATTTTTGTACCAAGTTTCCACTCCTTTAGCATCGGTGGCAGTATAATCGCTATTACAGTGGATGGATATAAAAACATCCACATTAGATATTTTAGAAACTTTTAATCTTTCTTTTAGACTATCATTGGCAGATTGAGACCAAGGAAGATTATCATCAATTCTGGTATAAACTACATCAATATCTTTTTCTTTAAGAATCTTTCCAAGTTCCAAAGCTATATTTAATACTAGATCCTTTTCATAGGAGCCATTTATTCCTTTTGCACCTATGTCTTCATCACCATGACCAGGGTCTATGCAGACCTTAAAGTTATCTTTATTTTCCTGAGTGGAAGAAATTTTATTTTTTAGTGCATTTTTATTAAGAGTTGTTATATTTGTATTGTTTTTTATATAAGAAGAAGCAATGCCTAATACTATCATTAAAGAAAAAAATGATGTAAGAAATAGTTTTAGTAGCCTCCTTATTTTCTTTCTTTTGTAAAGCATCCTTCGTTTTGCATTTAAATCAAAATGATTATTTTCCATATTTCACTCCTATGCTTTACATAAAAAATAATTAGTTAAAATACTGTTTATATAAATAAATTATAATTCAAAAGTAAAATTATGTAAATTGAGTAAAGTTAATTTTCATACGAATTTTTACGAGTACTTTCGAGTAATTATTTAAGAAATAAAGTTTAAAAAGAAAAATACGAAATATTAAATATGTATGCTTATTAAAGTATACAAGTATTAATTTAGTTATTTGGGAGTATATTATGAGAAGAATACCTTTAAGATATTTAAAAGAAAATAGTATAACTGCAATGGATATATATAACTCTAGTGGAAAGCTTTTAATTAGTAAAAGTATGAAAATAGATAAAAACATGATGGAATTATTGCATAAAAATAAAATTATATATGTATATATAATGGATGAAAGTAGAGAAGATATAATTGATGATGTTATTAGTCCAGAATTAAGAAGAGAAGCAGTATTAGAGTTAAAAAAGATGTCTTATGAATTTTCTAATTTAACATCAATAAAAAGAACTAAAGAAATAAATAATGTATATATAGAAAAAATTTTAAATTTAGTAAATAGAATAATTGATGAATTATTGAAGAAAAATAGTTTAACTATAGAACAAATTGATATAAGAGATTTTGAAAACCAATATTTTCAACATTCTGTAAATGTAGCTGTAGTATCTCTTATTATAGGAATTGAATTAAATTATGATATAGACAAACTAAGACGATTAGGAATAGCAGCAATTTTACATGATTTAGGATATGCTTTTTTACCTAAAGAAATAATATATAAATCTACTAAATTATCAAATGATGAAGAGGAAGTAGTAAAAACACATAGTGAAAAAGGATATAATTATTTATACTTATATACTGATGTAAGTAGAGATGTTCTTTTTCCAATTTTATATCATCATGAACATGTTGATGGAAGTGGTTATCCAAGGGGAATTAAAGGAAATAGGATAAATGAATATAGTAAAATAATAGCTATTGTAGATTTTTATGATAAGTTAGTAAATAGTGAAGTAATTCTTCAATCAGACTTACCTAATAATATTTTAGAAAGAATAATGGCACATATAGGGACTGCTTTTGATTATAAAATTGTAGAAGTTTTCTATAAAAAGGCAATACCATTTTTAAAAGGTACTATGCTTAAATTAAGTAATGGTGATATAGTATTAGTTGAAGGAACTATTAATGGATTTACTTCACGTCCAATTGTACGAGTATTACAAAGTGATGATAATTCAAAAATTAATAAATGTATAAATTTAGTTGATGTTTTAAACATAAGTATAGATAAAATAATATATTATTTGTAGTATTAAAAAATATAGATTATTTAAAATTAAACTTATATTTTTTATGATAAAATAAAAATATAAGTTTAATGGAACTTTTATTATAATTAATAGTCTAATTATAATAAAAGAAAATTACATATAAGGTGGGATTTTTCAATGAAAAAAATATTAATAAGTGGACTTATACTTGTTATGATGAGCAGTGTTTTAGTTGGTTGTGGAAAAAATAGTGATGTAAGCAGTAATATTACATCAAAAGAAATAGCAAAAAAACTGATAGAAGCAGATTACTTAATATCACCAAAGGAAGTTGATTCTGATATGGTAGAAGAAGTATATCATTTAAATCTTGATGATGTAGAAAATTATGCAATATATGAAACAGAAAGAAGACCAGGTCCAGGATTTATTATGATTGTAAAAGCTAAGGATGGAAAAGTTGAAAATGTTAAGAATTCAATGGAAAAAGTTTTAGAAGATAAGGTAGGGCAGGCTTTTTATCCAGAAGAACAAGAAGTAGCTGAGAATGCAACTATTGAAGTTGATGGTAATTTTGTATCATTATTCTTATTAAACAGTGAAGTTGAAGCAGATGCTGAAAAGATGTATAATAATTTAATTAAAAAATAGTATTGAAATTTTCTTTTTAATGCTATATATTTAAAAGAGACTTTTTAAGTGGAAATAAATTAATAGAAATCTAAGAGAATTCTTAGGAGAGGTTCGTCAATACCATCCCTCTATAAAAAACTAGGATTATAATTAGCTGTAAGCTACTTTATTAATTTGCATTTATATGTTTGTTTTTTATGAACCTCTAAGACTTATGTCTTAGAGGTTTTATTTGAGGTATAAGTTATATGAAAAGAACCATTCTAGGATGGTTCTTTTTTGTAGAAAGAAAGGGATTAATATAATTTTAGAAAATTGTAAATATGGAGTTTGAAAGGAGTTTTTTATGAGAAATAATAATACATTGAAAATAACTATTATGGCGTTAGCTATAGCATTAAATTTTATTGGAGGACTTATTGCAATTTCTTTAAAATTACCTATATATTTTGATTCAATTGGTACAGTTCTTGTAGGGTTCTTATTTGGAGTTGTACCTGCAATATTAACAGGAGTGGTATCATATATAGTAAATTATATAACTTTTGATCCATGTGCCTTATACTTTATTCCAGCTCAAATAATAATTGCTTTATGTTCAGGAATATTTTATAGAAGGGGATTATTCAATGGTAAGAAAAGTATTTTAGGTATAATTTTAATGGCTATACCAGTATCTTTTGTTTCAGCATGTATAGCAGCTTATGTTTTTGGTGGAGTTACTTCAGCAGGTAGTGCTATTATTGTGGGGATATTAGGAAATAATGGTATTAGTATGGTGCTTGGTGTATTTTTAACACAAATAGTAACGGATCTTTTAGATAAGATATTGATTGTTTATTTAGTATTAGCAGCTATAAAAGTGATTCCAAGAGATATAAAAAATAAAATTACAGCAGTTTAGGTGAAATATGGATAGATATAGTAAGGTAATTAATAAGAATTTAAGAGAAATAGTGTTGCTTAAGGCACTACCTTGTATTTGGGGTAAATGTGCTTTTTGTGATTACATTGATGATAATGATGATAATATAGCAGAAATAAATAAACTTAATAAGGAAGTACTGAATAATATAACAGGAGAATTTGGGGTTTTGGAGGTAATTAATTCTGGAAGTTGCTTTGAAATACCAAGAGAGAGCTTAGAGTATATTAAGAAGATAGTTGTTGAAAAGAAGATAAAAAAATTATTTTTGGAAAGCCATTGGTGTTATAAAAATAGGTTACAAGAAATGAGAGATTTCTTTGGTATTGAAATAATTTTTAAGATTGGCGTAGAGACTTTTGATAATAGCTTTAGAAATTTAGTATTAAATAAAAATGCTAATTTTAAAACTGTAGATGAAGTGAAAGAAAGTTTTCAATCTGTATGCCTTCTTGTAGGAATTAAGGGGCAGACAAAGGAAATGATAAAGCGAGATATAAATCTTGTTTTAGAGAACTTTAAGTATGCCACAATAAATGTATTTATTAATAATACCACTGATGTAAAAAGAGATGAAGAGCTTGTACAGTGGTTTACTGATAATTTTAAGTATCTAGAGGATTATCAATATATAGAAGTGTTATATAATAACACTGATTTTGGTGTAGGAGATTAATTTTTTTAAATATAAAAATCAGCTATTAGGTTAAATAGCTGATTTTTATTATCTACTAGAAATAATCAATTGTCTAATTACTTACTTTAATTATTGATAGATTAGCATTACTATAATCTAGGGAACCTGGATCTGCGCCAGTTGCAATAATTCTTACAGTTGTGCCAGCTGTAGTTGTTGTATATACTTCTTGACCAACTATTGGCACATTAGGATTTGTACTTGTATTTATTGTAGAAGTTGATGCAGCTGAAGGTGTAGTTGAATCATTATAACTTAAGCCAACAGTAACTATTGGAACTGTAGCAGAAGGTACTACAACATAAGTTATTTTATAAGTTCCAGGTTCTGATAGTGTTACTGTTCCAGTGGTTGGATTTAGTGACATGTTAGAAGCAACATTAGTAGTAGTAAGAATTATAGGAGCAGCAGTTGTACTTAATGGTGTACTTCCTCCTGTGCTTGTAAATGTTCCATAGGCACTTGAAACAGTACCTGTGACACCAGTAGGGCCTTGAGGACCAGTAGGGCCTTGAGGTCCGGTAGCACCAGTAGGCCCCTGAGGTCCAGTAGTTCCAGTTGAACTTAATAATGTGAAGTCAGCAGAGGTTCCAGGGATTCCTTGAGGATTGTTAGCATTTACTAGATATAGCTGATTATTATATCTAATAACTTGTCCAGCAGAGTAGAAAGCTGCTAAAGCAGGATCAAAGTTTGCAGGTGTACATGCACCACTTTGGTTTGTTGTTCCTGTTGGGCAAGGACAACATGGTGGGAATGAACAAGGAAATGGATTATAACCGTTGCAACAAGGATCAGGGTTGCAGCACTTTACAGGAGCAATTGCTAACACTGGTGGATTACAAGAGTTTGTAGATGCAATAGTAATAAGAGGAGCACGGTTTATGATGCTGTTAGAACTTAAAGTGATGCTCTTTACACCGGTAGTACATTGCCAACATCTAACTATTGGTGTAACATCTAACTTTATATAGCACCCTATATCAGATGTAAGCAATTTATAGTTAAGTGTAGAATAATAATCTACTGCAGGTGCAGTATTCCAAGTTACAGTGTCTGTATCTACAGTAGTTGTATTATTACTTATTGATATAGAGAGATTACAGTCTGTAGTAGACTGAATATTTTCTACATATAAATAAAGTACAGCCATCTTTATTGGGTATGAAAAATTAGTTAAGTCAAAACTAATTATAGATCTATATTCATTTGCGGCTGGACAACAAGAAGATAAATTTCCTACTAGCAAGCTGGAAGATGAAGAAAAATTACTGTCAGGTGTTCCACTAGCAATATAGGTGCTTCCAGTTGAAGCTATTTTTATTCCTTTTTTCAATGTTAATCAACTCCTTAATCTAAAAGTAATTTAGTTTAACTCAATATCATAATATGAATTTTAATTTAATTAGGTTCGAGCAAAATAGACTTGGAGATAAATAAAACATATTATTATACTTAAGTAACAAAAAGATAAACTTAAAATTAATATGATAGTGAAAGAAAGATTTTAAGAGGTATCAATGAGTACTATAAGTTTATGTATGATTGTAAAAGATGAAGAAAAGGTTATAGAGAGGTGTCTTAATACAGTAATTGATATAGTAGATGAGATAATTATAGTAGATACTGGTTCACAAGATAGTACCAAAGATAAGGTGAAAAAATATAAAGCAGATATTTATGATTTTCCTTGGCAAGATGATTTTGCAGAGGCTCGAAACTTCGCTTTTAGCAAGGCAAGGATGGATTATATATTATGGTTGGATGCCGATGATGTTTTGGAAAAAGAAGATCAGCGGAAGCTAAAGTTATTGAAGAAAAGTTTGAATGGAAATGTAGATGCAGTATCAATGCTGTATGTATTATCAATAGATGAGAATAATAATCCAATAGTTTCTTTGAGGCGAAATAGGATAGTAAAAAGAGAAAATAATTATATTTGGATAGGAAAGGTTCATGAATATTTAGAGGTTTATGGAAATACTTTAAATGCAGATATTGCTGTAAATCATTTAAAAGATAAGGAATATACCGATAGAAATTTAAAAATATTTCGTAAGATGATACTTAAAAATGAAGAATTTTCACCACGAGATTTATTTTATTATGGTAATGAACTTTATGATAATGAATACTATTTGGAAGCTATAAAAGCATATAATGATTTTATAGATACAAAAAAGGGGTGGATTGAAGATATAAAACAGGCTCTTATAAAGATTTCAGAATGCTATGGATTTATTGGTTATAAGGATAAGGAAGAAGAGTATTTGTTTAAGGGCTTACAGTATGATATTCCATCTAGTGATCTCTGCTGTAGAATTGGTTATACATTTTATGAAAAGGAAAAATATGAAATAGCAGTTTTTTGGTATGAAAATGCCATAAACAATCCGCCAAAACCAGGAAGTTTGAACTTAGTTAATAGTGCTATGTATACGTGGGTACCGGCTCTTCAATTATGTGTGTGTTATAGCAAGATAAGTGATTTCAATAAAGCAAATGAATATAATGAACTAGCAGCCAGATATGTACCTAATCATAGCAGTGTAATAAATAATAGGAAATATCTTTTAGATAAGGTGAAATAAAATAAAAAACTTCTTGAAATTATATTGTTTTAAGTATATAATCAATATAATAAGTCCTGTAGGGGAGTAGTTAGCAGTGAATTACTGTGATAATATCAACAATCATGGCCTTTATGGTCTGGTATTATCTTAAATAACGAGACTTACAGATAGTATGTTTAGAGACATGCTATCTGTAAGTCTCGTTTTTTTGCGGGACAAAGCAATGGAGGGATTTATATGATTTATTTAATTTACTTAGCACTAGCAATAGCGGTAGTATTATTATCTATTAAGGCATCTGTATATGTTGATTTATTAGATAAGAACACCAAATTATCAGGGGCATTTATAGGTGGAGTTTTGTTATCAGCAGTAACATCACTTCCAGAATTATTAACAAGTTTATCATCAACAGTATGGTTAAAGAATCCTGGGCTTTCTTTGGGAAATATTTTAGGAAGCAATTTATTTAATATGACCATTATAGCAATGCTTATTATTTTATGGACAAGCAATTTTAAAAAGTCTAATATATCTAAAAGTCATAGCTATACTGCATGGGTTACACTTGCTATATATGTAGCAGTGGCTTTGAATATGTTGAATATAGTCAATTTTGAAGTAGTAACAATTTCAATAACTTCAATAATAATATTAGTATTATATACATTAGGAGTAAAGACTATGTCCAATGATGATAGTGGAACAGCAGATGAATTTAAAGATGAAACAGCTGTAACAACATCACTTTCATTAAAACAAATAATTATAAGATTTATTTTAGTGAGCATTGGATTAGTAATATCAAGTATATTAATTACATATGTTACTGATATTATAGCAGCTAGACTTAATTTAGGTGCAAGCTTAGCAGGAGCTTTATTATTAGGTATTGCAACTTCGCTTCCAGAACTTACATCATGTGTTTCTCTTGTTAAGATTGGCAATTTTAATGTATCTGTAGGAAATATTGTAGGAAGCAATTTATTTAATTTCTTAATTATTTTTATATCTGATGTGCTATTTATTGGTGGAACAGTTTATGATTTTGCAGAAAGTCAAACAAGAAACTTAGTTATATTTGGTATAATCAGTACAATGTTAATGTTAACTGTATTAAAGATTAAAGATAAAGTAAAAAATAAATATATTTTATATATTCCATCTATTGGAATTATAGTTAGTTACTTGTTATTCATGATTGTATAAAAAGGGAAGTGTAAAAATCGCTGTAGGTATTAAACTTACAGCGATTTTTGGTATAATTAATTTTTTTACTAATATGGTTGTTTGATTTCAAAGGCTTTTTTATAGCCCAATTATATTTAAGCAGTTTTCTGACTACATTCTATATCAGTAAATATAGTATTATCATAGAAAGAAAAAATAAAGGATATTATGCTTGGCAAAACTATTATAAGTAGTGATGTAGTCTTTGATACTAAGTAAAAACTTCCCACAAGTATTGCAGATTTTAAGATAGTTATAGGAAGTTTTTTAATAATATAATATGATGACAATATAAATATATCTTTTGTTTTCATTTCAAAGCGAGAATTTATTGGAATAGCATATAGGATTAAAAGAGCTATATATATTGCAAGAATTTCAAATATAACATGTATGCCATATTTTGGCATGTTTAAAAAGAAATATTGAAAATCCACAAACATAAGAGATAGCAGAAAAAGTATTATAAGCCAAAGTTTTAGGCTACTTACAAAATTATCTTTGTATGACTTAAAGAAATACGAAGAGAAGGAAATTGATTTTTCTCTTAATATTTCAGAAGTAGAAGCTGATAAGGCTGATAATGATGGTCCTAATGGAATCAAGGAAATAAATAAAATTATTAAGTTAAAGGAGTCAGGATTAATAGCTGTTGCTGTTATAAATAAAACTAGCAATATGTTAGTGATAAAGAAGTAGGCACCTCCTTGTAAGAACCAAAATAGATAACTTGGTAGTGTGAATAGTGGTTTATCAAAAAAATCTTTATTTTTACTCATAATATAGTCCTTTCTTTAAAAATTATATTATTACAGGCAATGTTATTTCTACAGTAGTACCAAAGCTATAGTTGCTGGTAAAGGATAAGCCGTAGCTTTCACCATAAAGTACTTTAATTCTCTGGTTAATATTTTTTAAACCATAGCCACTACCTTTTGTCTGTAAATTATTTTCTTTTAATATAAGTGGTAACACTTCCTTTTCAATACCTATACCATCATCGGAAATCTGAATTATAAGATTGTTTTGAGATATATAGCCACTGATAAGTATAGAACCTTTTTCCATGCCCCTTCCTAGTATGCCATGATTAATGGAATTTTCTATTATAGGCTGAAAAGTAATTTTAGGAATTGAGCAATTCATTAAGTTTTCATCTAGTCTAGTTGTTAGGGTAATTCTATTGTCATATCTCATATTCTGTAGATTTACGTAAAGCTTAGAATGTTCTACTTCATCTTTTATAGTAACAATATCTTTTCCTTTATTTAATGAAAGTTTATAAAACTTAGCTAAGTTTTTAACAGCAATACTTATTTCTTTATTCATATTTCTATAAGCCATCCAGTTAATCATATCAAGTGTATTATAGAGGAAGTGTGGATTAATTTGTGATTGCAATGCTTTTAGCTCTGCATTTTTAACCTCTTTTCCTAGTTTGTATTGCTCATCTATAAGTACAGACATTTTACTGATCATATAATTATAATTATCAATAAGTTCTCCAACTTCATCTGAACTATCATTTTCTATATATTTATTTAATTGTCCATTGGGAACTTGACGCATGCCATCAATAACTTGGAATAATCTTTTATTAATTAGCTTAACAAAATAAGCAGCTAAGATTATTGCCATTATACTTGTTAAAACCACAATTATAAATAAGTAATTACGCTGTATTTTAATAGTAGATAATATACTGGATTTGGAAAGTACATTTACCATATACCAATCAGTTTTATCTATAGAAGCACTTTGCAGATAAAATTTACCATCATCAAAGGTAATAAGTTCATTAGATAATTGTGCAGCATTTTTTATAAGTTCTAAGTTTATAGAGGAATTATCATATAAGTCCTTTAAATCTCTTGAAGATGCTATTATTTTATTATCAGAATTAATTACAAAGCTGAAAACATCATCAAGAGGGCTAATTTTATCTAGTATATCTTGAATTATGCTCTTTCTAAAATTAATCCTAATAAAGCCTATATCCTTTGAAAGATCATCAGGATTCTTGATACTTTTAAGGAGAAACAGTGTATCATTTACAGTGTTTTCATTAAGATACCACATTGGTCCCCAAATAAATCTTGCATTAGTACTTACGATACAATCTTCAGCCTTTGTTTTTTTTAAAGAGCTAGCTTTAAAAAAATTCACATTTTCGCTGGAATAAATAAATTTATCGTTTATATAAAGATTTATTTTTTTTATATCCAGATTATTTTCAAAGGAGCAAAGGTACGATTGAAGGTTAGAAAAATCATATATCTGATCAGTTAAAGCATAAGATTCAACATCACGAGTTAATATATCAGTAACTGTATTGTTTACGACTATGGTGTTAGATGTATCAAAAATTTTATAAACTGTATAGTTCATATAATCTAATGATTGTTCAAAGGATTCACTGGCTGAGTTAAGGAAATTATCAGTTATTATATTTGAAAGATTAGCATAGGCATAAGAAGAAATTATTAAAACAGGTATAATTAAAAGGATACAATATGTTAATACAAATTTTTTAAATAATTTCATATTATGCAACAGTGGTAATTTCATTATAAAAATTTCCTTCTATATTCTGAAGGGGTATAGCCTGTTTCTTTCTTGAATATCTTTGCAAAATAATTACCATCTTTATAGCCAACCTTTAAAGCAATATCATTCATTTTTATATTTGAATCCTTCAACAGTTCCTTAGCTTGTATTATCCTATATTCAGTTATATATTTATTAACAGTTTTTCCAGTATAATCTTTGAAGATTACGCATATATATGCAGGTGTTAAGAATGTATTCTTACTGATATCTTCTAAAGACAAGTCATAGCTACTATAATGTTCATTAATATATTTGATTATATTTAATGCTGGCTCATTATAGATATCTTTTTCCTTTAAACATGAAAATACATCTTTGATTATTTCTAATAAATAATGCTTTATTTCAAAGATATTATTAAATTGCAGTATAGCATTAAAGTTGGTATTTTCATTTACAGAATTATTAAGATTAATATTTCTACTATGACAGAAATTAAATATATGCATTAGAAATTTATTATATACATTTTTTATTTCATTGATGTCTGTACCACAATTAAGCATAAATTCTGATGTTATATTATTAATATCATTTAAGACAGCTTGTTTATCTTCATTATTCAAATTTCTCTTAAAATCTGAATAAGCATTAGAATCAATAGTGGCACAAGTTTTATGAGGAATTTCTTCAAAATAAATCACTGAATTATAATCTTTAAAAAAGGATAAAGTGTCTAATGAAGAAGCATATGCATATGATTTATGCATATCCTGAATATTGGTAACAATAGAGCCTACAAATATATAAAATTGGCTATAATTTTTAATATATTCATCTAAAGTAGCAAAAAAGCTTTGGAAAACATTTGAATTATGTATTGATTTAATATTCTTTGAGAAAAAAATCTGTAATACTATATCTTGTTCATTTTGCATTGAAACAAAGCCTTCTAATCCACAATCATGAATAATTTCACGAATTTTATCTATAAACAAATACTTGTTTGGAATATTTTTGTAAATCTTTATTAAAACGCTTACATAATGGCCATCAACTAATTTGTCATTGAAATCTTTAGGAAAGTAAGAACTTATTATGGATTTAACTGCTACAGAATTATCTATAGATGATATTTCATTGGCAATAGTATGTTCAATGCTATTATGAATAGTAGTATTTTTTACAAATTCAAGGATAGCATTATTTAAATTTTCCTCCAATTCTTCAATTTCAATAGGTTTTTCAACGTAATTGATAGCTTTTAGCTTAATAGCAGATTTTAAATATTCTTTATCTGAATAACCACTCATAAAGAGTATCATGCAGTTAGGATAAAGCTCCCTTGTTTTAAAGGCTAAATCTATGCCATTTAGTCTAGGCATACGAACATCTGTCAGAAGTATGTTTGGTTCAAAATCTTTTAATATTTCTAGAGCATTAATACCATCATAAGCCTCCTTTACTTCGCTTACATTAAGCTTGTCCCAGTCAACCATATCTAGGATACCTTGTCTAGTAAATCTTTCGTCATCTGCAATAAGTATTTTAATCATAATCCACCTCCATTAGATATCATATAAAAGTATAACATTAAAAAAGAATATATTTCAATAAAAAGGTAAAAATGAGATAATTTATTTATGTAAATGTTTAAAATAAAAATATTTTACTATAATCAAAGAATTTTACCATAATTACATCTTTTATAAGATGTTATTATTTAGTATAATAAGGGGGATTGACGATGGAAAATCAAATTGAGAACAATGTTTTTAGTGATGATAAGATTTCGACTGCAGGAATAAAGCAAGAGTCATCATTTACTAGAGCATTAAGAAAGAATAGAGTTTTACTTATGATGCTTATTCCTGCATTTTTGTACTTCTTTATTTTCAGTTATTTGCCAATGAGTGGGGCAATAGTAGCATTTAAAAGTTATAATTTTAGGGAAGGTATTTTTGGAAGTCCATGGGTAGGTTTCAGTAACTTTGAATATTTCTTTAAATCTGGACAAGCATGGACAGTAACTAGAAATACAATTCTATATAATGTAGGATTTATAGTAGTAAATACAGTATTACAGATGGGACTTGCTATATTTATATCTGAAATTGGAGGCAAGTATTTCAAAAAAGTTACACAAACAGCAATGTTTTTACCATATTTTATCTCTTGGGTAGTTGTGGGAATGATTGCTTATAATTTCTTAAATGTTGATTATGGTACAGTAAACACAATTTTAAATAAATTAGGTATGGAAAGTATCAATTTTTATGGGACTAAGTGGGTATGGCCAATAATAATTACTGCTTTCTGTGCATGGAAAAATGTTGGGTATGGAACAGTATTATATTTAGCAGCTATAATGGGAATTGACCAAGAAATCTATGAAGCAGCACAAATAGATGGAGCAAACATATTCCAAAGAATATTTAAGGTAACAATACCTTGTCTTGTTCCAACGTTAATAATTTTAACATTATTATCAATAGGTAATATCTTCAGAGGGGATTTCCAAATGTTCTATCAACTGGTAGGAAATAATGGACCATTATTCCCAATTACAGATGTTATAGATACATTTACTTTTAGATCACTGATACAATCAGGAGAAGTTGGAATGTCAGCAGCTGCAGGTCTTTATCAATCAATATTCTGTTTCATAACAATTATTATTACTAATAAGATTGTTAAATCATATGATAAAGATTATTCATTATTCTAGGAGGTGATGTTTGATGAAAAAGTCAAAGGATATAAAAGCGTTTAATATATTAAGTTATACAGTAGTTACTTTAATTGCACTGTTTTGTTTTATTCCATTTCTTATTGTAGTTATGGGGTCAATTACAGATGAAAAAGAAATCATCGCTAATGGTTTCTCACTTTTACCAAGTAAATTATCACTTAGTGCATATGGAACTGCATTAAAGGAACCAATGGCAATTTTAAGAGCCTATGGGATAACTATAAGTCTTACTATAATTGGTACTGCTTGTGGATTATTTATAGTGGCAATGACAGCTTATGTTTTACAAAGAAAAGATTTTAAGTGGAGAAATAAATTTTCATTTTACTTCTACTTTACAACATTATTTAATGGTGGATTAGTACCATGGTACATTTTAATGGTTAAATATTTAGGGTTAAAAGATACTTATCTTTCTTTATTAATACCACCAATGCTTAGTGTTTTCAATATAATACTTATGAAAAGTTATATTGGAGGAATTCCACAAGCTTTAACAGAATCAGCTAAGATTGATGGTGCAGGGGACTTTACAATATTTGTGAAGATTATACTACCATTAATTAAACCAGCATTAGCAACAGTAGGTCTTTTAATAGCTTTAGGATATTGGAATGACTGGTATAATTCAATGTTATTTATAAATAATGAAAATTTATATTCACTTCAATACTATTTATATAAAATAGTTAATAATATTGAAGCTTACAAGACGATACTAGCACAAAATAGTTCAGCAGTATCAGGAGCAATTGAAATGCCAAGTGAATCGTTAAAGATGGCACTTACAGTAATTGTTACAGGACCAATAATATTAGTTTATCCATTTATTCAAAAGTATTTTGTAAGTGGTGTGACAATTGGAGCTGTAAAGGGCTGATAAAACAATAGATAGTAATTCTTATGGTAAGGAGAGGAAAAGAGATGAAAAGAAATTTAGTAAAAAGAATGTCTGCTATAGCACTAAGTACATTAATGGCAGGAACAATGATGGTAGGTTGTGGATCAAGTTCTTCAGGAACAGCAGGAACACTAGCATCTGGTGTATCAACAGATAAAGAAGTAACATTAAAGATGTATTTAATAGGTGATAAACCAGCAGACTTCGATGAAGTATATGACAAAGTAAATTCAATAATGAAAGAAGAAATAAATGCAACTTTACAAGTAAATTTTATTCCATGGTCAGATTTAGCAACAAAATATCAATTATTATTCCAATCAGGTGAAGATTTTGATTTAATATTTACAGCTTCAGGATGGGGATATTATAGTCAAGTGGCAACTAAAAACGGTTTCTTAGAATTATCAGATGAGATGCTTCAAGAATATGCACCAAATATTTATGCAAGTGAACCGGAAGAGGGGTGGAGCCAAGCTAAAATAGATGGAAAAGTATATATGGTTCCAAATGATAAGAGTGAATATGGAATAAATGTATTTGGTGTTAGAGGAGACTTAATGGCCAAATATGGATTTGACTCAATAACTTCTTATGATCAATTAGAAAAATTTATGGATGCTGTAGCAACAGGTGAAAGCTCCAATGGTATAAAAGTAATAGCAAATGGTGGAGGACAAAATCTTCAATGGCCATACATGCTTGAAAGATATGGATTTAATACTATATCAGGAGCTCCAACTCCAACTTTAGGATTTGATGTAAATGATAATTCAGGAGAGGTGTTTGCCTTTGTTGATACTGATGAGTATTTAGAATATGCAACTAAAATGAAGGAGTTTGCTGATAAAGGATATTGGGCTGCTGACTCAATATCAAGTAAAGCTACTAGAGATGATGATTTTGAAGCAGGAAAGACAGCTGTAATGGTTTGGAATTTAGGATCAGTTGCAAATAGCGTTACAGAAATGAATAATGTTCATCCTGAGTGGAATACTCAATTAATTGATTTATCAGAAGGTATATCTAAAACTGTTCAACCATATACAAATGGTGGTATGGCTATAAATGCTAGTTCAAAAAATCCAGAAAGAGCATTAATGGCAATAGAATTATTAAGATCTAATGAAGAAATCAATAAACTTACTTGGTATGGGGTAGAAGGAAAGCACTATACAACTGATGGTAACCAATATTATACACCAACAGAAAATGCTTCAAATTACCCAGCTGAAGAAGTATGTCCATGGGGATGGTATTCATCTAAGTATGCTATGACTTCATCTACTGAACCAGAAATAGTTCAAGAAACTATTAATAAGTGGAAAGAAAATGATACAGTAGATAATCCACTTACAGCTTTTACATTTGATGATTCAAAGGTGAAAAATGAAATGAGTGCTGTTGGTAATGTAGTTACTCAATATGGTGTTCCAATAGACTTAGGAATGGTAAGTGATGTTAATGAAGCTATAGCAGAATATAAAACTAAATTAAAAGAAGCTGGATTAGATAAGATTACGGAAGAATGTAAAGCACAAGTTGAAGAATTCTTAAAATCTTATAATGAGTAAGACACAATATTATAAACAATGAATAATTTAAACTTATAAATTATCATGATGTTTTAATTATATATATTTCCTTGGAGCCTCTTTAAAGTGGGGTTCCAACTTTCAATTTTAAAAATATACTTTTTAAAACTAAAAATGTATTCGTTACCAGAGAATAAAAGGAGAAAATTTATGACAAAAAGATATGATTTATTTAATAATATAATAGGAAAAGAATTTTTACATGGAGGAGACTACAATCCAGATCAATGGCTTGAGTATCCTGAAATAATAAAGGAAGATGTAAGGCTTATGAAGTTAGCACACATAAATTGTGCTGCTATTAATATTTTTGGCTGGAGTGCCATAGAGCCTGAAGAAGGAAAATATGAATTCGAATGGCTTGATAATATAATGGATGATTTATATAAAGCAGGAGTAAACATAATACTTGCAACACCAAGTGGAGCAAGACCAGCATGGATGTCAGAAAAGTATCCAGAAGTTTTAAGAGTAAATGCAGATAGAACTAAAAACCTTCATGGACAAAGGCACAATCATTGTTATACATCACCAGTATATAGACAAAAGACTTCAGAATTAAATAGAAAGCTAGCTGAAAGATATAAGAATCATCCAGGACTTATCTTATGGCATATTTCTAATGAACTTGGTGGAGATTGTCACTGTGAATTATGCCAAGAACGTTTTAGAAATTGGCTTAAGGAAAAATATCATAACAATTTAGATGAATTAAATTCAGCATGGTGGACAGGGTTTTGGAGTCATAAATTCAATAGTTGGAGTCAGATTGAAAGTCCATCACCACTTGGAGAAATGCAAGTTCATGGACATAATTTAGATTGGCGAAGATTTGTTAGTGATATGCATATTGATTTCTATAAAAGTGAAATAGCTCCAATTAGAGAAATAACGCCTAATATACCTGTAACAACTAATTTTATGGGTGATTACCCTAGAATGGGCTTATTTGGTGGAATAAATTATGGTGATTTTGCTAAAGAAGTTGACATAGTATCATGGGATGAATATCCAGCTTGGCATAACAATTGGGAAACTACGGAAGAATTAGCTTCTAATGTTGGTTTTGTTCATGATGTATATAGATCATTGAAAGGTGGACAACCATTCTTGATTATGGAGAGTACACCAAGCTTAGTAAATTGGCATAAGATTAATAAAGGTAAGAGACCAGGAATGCACCTTTTATCATCATTACAAGGAGTAGCTCATGGAGCAGATTCAGTACAATATTTCCAATGGAGAAAAGGAAGAGGAAGTTCTGAAAAATTTCATGGTGCAGTAGTTGACCATTGTGGACATGAAAATACAAGAGTATTTAGAGAAGTAACAGAAGTTGGAGAAAGCTTAAAAAAAATCAATGAAGTATGTGGAACAAGTGTAGATGCAGAAGTAGCAATAATTTTTGATTGGGAAAATAGATGGGCAATAGATGATTGCCAAGCATTAAATAATGAAAATAAAGGTTATATTGAAAGCTGTGAAGAATATTACAGAGTATTCTGGAGAAAGGGAATTCCAGTAGATGTAATAACTATGGATGCAGATTTTAGTAAATATAAGTTAGTGATTGCACCAATGTTATATATGGTTAAGCCAGGAGTTGCAGAAAGAATAAATGACTTTGTAAGAAATGGTGGTAATTTTGTAACTACTTATTTTAGTGGAATAGTTAATGAAAATGATCTTTGCTTCTTAGGAGGATTCCCAGGACCATTAAGAGAGGTCACTGGTATATGGGCAGAAGAAATAGATACATTATACGATACTGATGTAAATTATATTGAATATGAAGGTAAAGAGTATAAGGTTAAAGATTACTGTGATGTAATACATGCTGAAAATGCAGAAGTTTTAGCAAGGTATACCACTGATTATTATAAAGGAATGCCTGCTTTAACTCGTAATAGGTATGGAAATGGTAATGCATATTATGTAGCAGCAAGAACATTTAATGATTTTGATACTAAGTTCTTTGGTAGTATAATTGATGAATTAGAACTTAGGAGAGCCATCAATATTGAACTTCCATTAGGTGTAAATGCTGAGTTGAGAGAAGATGAAGAAAATAAATATATCTTTTTAATGAACTTCAGTGAGGAAGAAAAATCAGTAAATCTAGATAAGGAGTATTTAGATTTACTAAGTGGTAGTAAAGTAAGAGGAGAAGTTAAATTAGATAAGTATAAAGTGATGGTTTTAAAAACTAATGTTTAGAATTTAAGGTATAAGGGGGATAAAATTTTGGAAAAGAAGTCTTCATTTAATAGAGTTATATCTACAGCAGTAGTTACTATGTTTTCTTTAGGTATGTACACAGTATCACCTGAGTCTGCAGAAAAAGATGTAATAACTAATTATAGTTTTAAAAGTTCTCTTGATGGATGGACTGTTAAAGGTAATACTAATGCTGCCAACTGGAAGAATTCATGGGGGTATGATGATTCATCTAGTTTGGGGTATTGGAGTTCAGATAATTATGAAGTGTGGACAGAACAAACTATAACAGGATTAGAAAATGGTTATTATAGAGTAGAAGCATATACTGCTAGTGGAGGCGGACAAGAAGAACATTATATTTATGCTAATGATTTTGGAGGTACTGGTGCCAAAACCAGTATCCCTGTCAGTGATGATTTCAGAAAAGTAGTACTAAATTTTGAAGTAACTAATAATCAAGTTACTTTAGGATTTTATTCTAAAGGTAATGCTGGTAATTGGTCAAATTATGACTGTATTACCATAGCTAATGATGAAAATAAGTATACTTTTCTTAAAGGTGGAGACCTAACAATGGTAAATTGGCTAGAAGATGAAGGTGCTGTTTTTTATGATGAAGAAGGAGAAGCTAGAGATGTTTTTCATATTTTAGCTGAAAATGGCTTCAATTTTGTAAGGCTTAGAACACATAATGATGTGGGAAGAGAACATGGTTCAATAACAAATCCAGATTATTATCTACCAGATGGATATCAAAATACAGAAGATCTTCTTGATTTAGCATTAAGATCTAAAGAAATGGGTATGCAGATTGAAGTTACTCTTAATTATAGTGATTGGTGGCCTAATGCAGGAACACAGGAGATACCTTCCTCTTGGCGCAGTGAAATTGAAGGATTAAATGAAGAAGAATCTGTAGCAAAATTAGAAGAGCTTATTTATGATTATACAAAAGACATCATGAGAAAGTTAGCAGATCAGGGAACAACTCCTGAATTTATTTCTTTAGGCAATGAAATGCAAAATGGAATATTATATCCTTATGGAAGCACTGTCAACTTTGAAAATCTTGCTAAATTCTTAAATGCTGGTTATAGAGCTGTAAAGGAAGTATCAACCAATACTGCAGTGGCAGTACATTTAGATATGGCTGGAAATACTAACAAGTATGTTACTTTCCTAGATAATTGTGAAAAATATAATGTTAATTATGATGTTATAGGAAGTTCATATTATCCTTTCTGGACTAAAAAGACAGTGGAGGAAATAATACCATGGTTTAATGATTTAGGTGAAAAGTATCAAAAACCAATATTAATTTTAGAAACAGGATATAATTGGAATCCTACAAAACCAGATGGATATCCAGGACAACTTGCTGATAATGGACCTGAAAGTCACCAATCTTCTCCTCAAGGGCAAAAGGAGTTCTTAGATGAATTATTTAATGGTATAAGAACTTCTGAAAAGAACTGGATAATTGGTGATTTGTACTGGGATCCAGTTATGATAGATCACGAAGGTATTGGTTGGGCTATGGAAAGAGGTCAGGCAGAAGATGGTAGTGAGGATAAAGCTGCAAGCAATGTGGTTTCTAATACTACTTTATTTGATTTTGATGGATATGCACTAAGGGCATTAAAATCTTTTAGAGATAACACGGAAGGATACACCACAGGAATGTTATCAGGAACTGTTGTAGGAACAGGTGGAAATAAGATTACTAATGCAAATGTAGTAATTGAAATAAATGGAGAAAAATATATTAGAAAAACTGATAAATATGGAAACTTCTTTATGGTGAATTTATCACCATGTAATGAAGTGAAGATTTCTGTAAGTAAAAATGGCTATGGCGATGCACAAGCAATTACTGAAATAAAGATTGGTGAAGTATCAAAAGTTAAACTTGAAGTAGGAAGTGGAAAAATAATAGGAAAAGTAATTGACAATAAAGGAAATGCTTTAGAAGGTGTGAAGGTATATAGTATATTAGATGGAGCTGAATTCTCTACATTTACAAGTGATGATGGCAGTTACACTTTAAGCGATATTCCAGAAGGAAAAGGATATACAATATACGCAACTAAGGAAGGGTATGCAGATGCTACTTGTGAAGATATAGACATAGTTAATGGAATAGTAACCAAAGATGTTAATTTCACATTATTAGTAAATTCAGCATCTTTAAGTGGAAGAGTTATTGATGAAGATGGTAAAGTAGTGGTGGATACAACAATATCTTTAGAGGGTCATAATGGATTTAAGTATACAGCTAACAGTAAGGAAGATGGAAGTTTTGAGATTTCTTATGTCAATGAAGGTAACTATACAATGACTATAAGTAAAGCTGGATATGAAACATTTGTAATGAAAGATTTAATGGTAAAAGCTGAAGAGGTAATATCTATTGAAGATATTATTTTGAATAAAGCTTTTGGGAAAATTATAGGAGTAGCAGTAGACTCTAATAATAACAGGCTATCTGATGTGGAAATATCTATTAGTTTGAAGAATGAAGAAAAATTTAATACTATAACAGATGAAAATGGATACTTTGTAGTTGATGAAGTTATTGATGGAGATGGCTATACTGTATCAGCTAAAAAAGATGGATACGGTGATAATAAAATAATTGATCTTCAAGTATTACCTAGCAAAGCTAGTGAAGTTATTATGAGGCTTTCTAGTAAGATAAGCATTAATAATGGTGATTTTGATTTGGGTAATTTAGATGGTTGGACTGTAATAGATGAGAATAATTCAGCATCAGCACAAGATAGGAGTAAAGGTGATAATGATGCACCATCAGGAAAGTATGCTTTATCATTATGGAATGATAAGCCATACATTGCTAAGGTAAGTCAAGAAGTTGCAGGCATTATTGATGGAAAATATGAGCTTTCAGCATATGTATATAATGGTGGAAATCAAAATAAAGCTAATATGTATATAAAGGATGGAGAAAATATAGCTGAATTTGAATTACCAAAAACAACTTATTGGACAAAAGTATCTATGGAAGTATGGATAAAAAATGAAACTATTGAAATAGGCTTTGATTTTGATGCAAAATCAGGATGTTGGGTACTAATCGATTCAGTACAATTAAACTTTATTACGGCTATAGATTATGAAAACTTAGAAAAAACTATCAAAGAATATGAAACTTTAATAGAAGAAAATTACACTCCAAATTCATGGAATATTTTTAAAGAAGCTTTAAATGAGGCTAAAGATTCTTTAGTAGAAGTAAATGTTAAACAAGATAAAATAAATGAAGCAGAAAGAAACTTAAATAATGCTAAAGATAATCTTATTTTTAAAGCTAATAAAGAAGTATTATCAGCAAAGATAGAAGAAGTAAAAAGTATTGATTTATCAAAATATACAGAAGAAAGCTCTATTGTTTTAAAAGATGAATTATATAAGGCATTAAATATTGAAGCAGATGAAAATGCTATGCAGGAAGCTGTAGATAAGGCAATATTAAAACTTGATGAAGCAATAAAATCTTTAGTAGAAAAAATAATAGAGCCGGATGTTGATGATGAAATAGAGGATGATGACAGCATAGGAGATTCTAGTAAAGATGAAGAAGATGATAAAGATCAAAATCCAGTAATTGAAGACACTAAAAAAAAATCTTACTATAAATGATAATATAAGAAAAGAAGAGTCAACAGAAAAGGATAAAGGCACTGGTAAACTTCCTACAACAGGAAAAGAAAGTGGATTAATATTTATATCATTTGCAGCAGTAATTATTGGAACAACCTTTCTTAAAAAAAGAAAGAAGGCATAAGTAAAAGGTATCGTGTCAAATAAACTTTGACATGACACCTTTTTTATTACATAAAATTATCTATAGTTCTAAAAACTGCAATATATGTTTTTTTATGCCATTAGTAATACATCTGTTGCCTTTATTATGGCAGTAGCTTCAGTACCAACAGTTAAATCAAGTTCATCTACAGCTTCAAGAGTTATTGAAGATGTAATGACTACCTTTGAAGGAAGCTCTACTTTTACAATGGCATTAACAGCACCTCTATTAATATCAATAATTGTACCAGAAAGCTTGTTTCGTGCACTTAATGTTAAGTGGCCTCTACCAATTAATACTGATGTAGCTTTAATGACAGCTGTTACTTCTTTTCCCACAGTTATATCTAAATCATCAATAGATTCTAAAGTAATTGATGATGTAAGATGTTGTCCATTAGAAAGTTCTACTTTTACAATACCATTAACAGCCCCTCTAGTAACATCTGTAACCTTACCAATAAATTTATTTCTTGCACTTAATTTCATTTCCATATCTCCTCACACAAGTTTTATATGATAATTATACATAATATGGAATAATAAAACAATTATTTAAAAGAAAAATATATGTTCTTTAGGAAATTCAAGTTTTATCATACTACCTATCTTTAAATCAAAGTTTTCTTTCTTTAATTTTATGTTGATGTTGCCAGTAGCAAGAGGAGAATTTAATGAAATAGTAATATCAAATGGATTCTCTAAGATATCTGATACTTGAAAAGTAAATACATTTACAGAGCTATTAACATCAGCTACCAATATATTGTGAGAACGTATGCCCATATAGTCAATGTTTTCTGGTACTTCATGGTTTAAAATAAACTCATAGCCCCAGTCAATGGCGTAAACTTTATTATCAGAAATTTTCTTTACCTTTGAAATATTTTTGCAACCTGTTAGTTTTGCTTCAACAAGAGATTTAGGGAAGTTAAATAAATCATCTTTATCTCTTTTGTTTAAAGCAATTCCTTTATTGAAGACAAGTATATTTGAACATACTCGATAACATTCTTCTATATCATGGGTAACAAATATAATGTCACCACTATAATCCTTCAAAGTATTTAGAAGCTCTTTTTCCATGCTATGGCGAAGATGATGATCTAAGGCGGAAAAAGGTTCATCTAGCAGTAATATTTCTGGTGATGTTATTAAAGCTCTTGCCAAGGCAACTCTTTGTTGTTGTCCACCTGATAGTTGCCATGGATATCTTTTATTTAATCCAGTTAAATGAAATTTTTCTATGTATTCATTACAAAGATTTTTCTTTTCCTGCTTAGATAAGTTTTTTAAGGCTATGCTTAAATTTTCTTCTATAGTCATATTAGGAAATAAAGCGTAATTTTGAAATAAATATCCTATTTTTCTTTCTTGTGGTGGAATATTAATTTTTTTTTCAGAGTCAAATAAGATTTTATCATTGATAATAATTTTGCCTTTATCAGGGCTCTCTAAACCTGCAATACATTTTAAGCACATGCTTTTTCCAGAGCCAGATTCACCTAAGAATCCTAGAGAACCACAATTATTATTGAAACTTGTTTTTAGTTTGAATGTGCCAAGGTCTTTTTCTATACTAATTTCTAGAGACATTTATCTTCCTCTCTTCCCAGTAATTTTTAAGTTATGTTCAGACCAGTAATTTAAGATCATTATCATAATAAAGGAAATAAAAACAATTATGGCTACCCATTTAAGTGCAGTAGACATATTGCCACTTTCTACTGCAAAGAATATAGCTAGAGGCATAGTTTGAGTCTTACCAGGAATATTACCAGCAATCATCAACGTGGCGCCAAATTCTCCCATTGCTCTAGCAAAAGATAATACTAAACCTGCAATTATACCAGGCCAGGCAAGAGGAATAGCTATTTTATAAAAGATTTTAAATTCACTTAAACCTAAAGTCCTAGCAGCAGATAGAATATTAGGGTCTATTTGTTCAAAAGAGGAACGAGTAGTCCTATACATCATGGGAAAAGCAACGACAGTTGCTGCGATGACAGTAGCACTCCATGAGAAAATTATATTAGTATCAAAAAGCTTTAATAGTTTTCCAACAGGACCATTCTTTCCACAAATAAGCAATAAGAAAAATCCCAAGACTGTTGGTGGTAAAATCAGAGGAAGGGTAAAGATGCCATCAATAAATCCCTTAAGCCTTCCTTTGTAATTAACGACTAAGTAGGATACTGATATACCTAAGATAAAGGTAATTAGTGTAGCTAGCAAGGATGTTTTTATTGATATCCATAAAGGTGAAAAATTCATAGCATCATACCTCCTTGGAAAATTCTACTCTACAGACTTGTAGCCGTATTTTTCAAATATTTCTTGAGCTTCGTCAGTGAATAAGAAATCTTCAAATGCTTTAGCAGCATCAATATCATCACTATCTTTAATAATAGCAACAGGATAAGTAATTGGTGAATGGTATTCTTCAGAAATAGTTTCTACAATTTTTACACCATCGCTACTTAAAGCATCACTTAAATAGACGAAGCCAGCATCAGCATTACCAGAAGCAGTCCACGCTAATACTTCTTTAACATCTTTAGCAAAGACAAGTTTATTATTTAAGCTATCTTTAATAGCAAGAGAAGTTAAAGTCTCATCAGCATACTTACCAGCAGGAACGCTAGAAGGTTCACCAAGGGCAATTTTAGATACTGCATCAGAATTTAAGCTATCAATAGAACTGATTTCACTATCATTGCTTGTAACAAGGACTAAAGAATTCTTTACTAAGTCTTTATTAGTACCATCTAAAAGCAATCCTTCTTCTTCTAAGGCAGTCATCTGCTTTTCTCCAGCTGAAATAAACAAATCACAAGGTGCACCTTGTTCTATTTGTTGTTGAAGTGAGCCAGAAGAACCATAATTTATAACAAAAGAAACTTCAGGATTTTTACTTGTATAGGCAGCTTCTAAGTCAGCCATAGCTTCTTTTAAGCTGGCTGCAGCTGAGATATTAAGCTCAATTGTTTTATCTTCTTTCTTTGTTGAAGAAGAGCATCCTGTTAATAATAATGATAAGCAGCATAAAGTTGATAAGAATTTTAATCTTTTAATCATAATAAAAAACCTCTTTATTTAATAAATTTTATAAAATATAATTAGTTTTGTTATGTTTTAATATGTTTCAATATGTTTTGTCATAATTGTTAATATAGCATGAAAATAATGAAATTTCAATAAAATAGCATAAAAAAATAATACATGATAAAATGATTATAGTCTAAGGAGGCAGAAATATTTATGGAAAATAAAGAAGCATTAAATGCCATGGAGGTAGCAGAGCTATTAAATATAACTAAAAACACTGTATATGAACTTGTTAAGAGAGGAGAGATCCCAGCATATAAGGTTGGAAAAAAACTAAGAATTGATAAAAGCGATGTAAAAGAATATATAGATAATCAAAAGCATAAAAAATTAGTTAGTAAAAGCAAAGTAAAAAAGATAAATGAAGCAGAAACTGATGATAAAGATGATTCTATAGTAATAACAGGACAAGATATAATTTTAGATATTTTGGCAAATTTAATTCAGACAGAAGGTTATAGAGTATTAAGATCAAATATGGGAAGCTATAGGGGATTACATAGCCTTTATATGGATGAAGTTACATTATGCACAAGTCATATGTGGGATGGTGATAGTGATACTTATAATGAACCTTATGTAAAGAGGATTGTACCAGGAACAGCTTGTGTAATAATAAATTTAGCTTATAGAATTCAAGGTTTTTATGTTAAAAAGGGAAATCCTAAAAAAATTACTAAGTGGGAAGATATAGCAAAGGATGGAATTAGACTTATTAATAGAGAAAAAGGTGCTGGAACTAGAGTACTATTAGATGAGAAGATAAAAAAGTTAGGCATTAGTGTAAAGATGATAGCAGGCTATGATAATGAAGAAACTTCACATCTATCTATTGCCAGTGCTGTAGCTAGAGGTGACGCAGATGTAGGTATAGGCACTGAAAAGGTGGCTCTTCAGGTTGGGGCAGTTGATTTTATACCTATGCAAAAGGAAAGATATGATTTAGTTATAAAAAAAGAAAAATTGGCAGATGAAAAATATGCAAGAATCCTTGAAATAGTAAAGAGTAGCCAGTTTAAAAATGAAATTGATGGATTAGGCGGATATGATACTAAAGATACAGGTAAAATAATGGCAATAACTTAAGTAATATAATATAATTTATATAATAATATTTACAAAGGAGTTTCAAAGAATGGATAATTTAAAAGCACTTAAGAAGCAGCTTAAAGAAGATATAATTACATATGATTGCATTGATTATGTTGATGAAGATGGAAAAATTGTTGAATATGTAGAAGTTACAATGGTAGATAAGATAATAGATGTGCCAATGAGTTTAAAGGAAGTTAATATAGGATTATTGGTAAATAGGATAATTGAATTAGGATTATATAAATAAAAAAAGTATACGTTCCCTTTATAGTAGGTATATATGATAATATACTGGAGCTATAGAGGGAGCGTTTTTTTATTATTGTACAGTTACATAATTAAATGATAGTAGCTGAAGAAAAATCTAATGTTTTTTAGATAACTTTAGCAGTTAAGGAATAAAAGCAGAAAGAATAATGAAAAATAAGTATATTAAATATTTATCATTATTAAGGAGAGGACAATATGAAAGTAGTAAGATCTACCTGTAATTACTGCTCAATAGCATGTAATTTTGATTTTCATGTAAATGAAAAAAACTTTATAAATGCAGTGAAGCCTACCGAGGATTATCCAGTGAATGCAGGGTTTTGCTGTGTAAAGGGACTTAACCTAGATAAGCAAAACACTAAATTTGAAAATCCTGTATTGCCTATATTGAAAGATAAAAAAGGAGATTTAAAACAGATTTCATGGAAAGAAGCTTTTAATATATTTGCTGACCGTGTAAAAAAGATTCAAAAAGAAAATGGTAAAGAAAGTTTTGCGTTTTTAAGTACAGGGCAACTATGTACTGAAGAGATGGCCCTTATAGGACATATAGGAAGAACTTTTTTAGGTGGTAATGGTGACGGTAATACTAGACTTTGTATGGCCACATCAGTGGTGGCATATAAGCAAAGTTTTGGATTTGATGCACCACCGTATACTTTAAAGGATTTAGAACTGTCAGATGTAATAATATTTTTTGGTAGTAATCCAGTGGTGTCTCATCCTATATTATGGGGAAGAGTATTAAAAAATAAAATTAAAGATAAAAAAATTATAGTAATAGATCCAAGAAGAAGTGAGACTGCTTGTAATTCAGATATTTGGATAGATCTTAAACCGAAAAGTGATTTATATCTTATATATGCCATAGCAAATGTACTTATTGAAAACAATTGGATTGATGAGAATTTTATCAAAAATTATACAGAGGATTTTGAAGGATTTAAAGAGCATATTAAAAAATATGACATAAATGATGTAGAAGGATATACTGGAATTTCTAAAGGTAGAGTTAAGGAATTAGCAGAAATAATACATAAAGGTAAAAATGTATCATTTTGGTGGACTATGGGGATAAATCAAGGGCATCAAGCTGTAAGGTCAGCACAAGGAATTATAAATTTAGCTTTAATGACTGGAAATATAGGAAGGCCAGGTACAGGAGCAAATTCTATAACAGGACAATGTAATGCTATGGGTTCAAGAGCATTTAGTAATACTACAGGGCTTTATGGTGGAGGAGAGTATACAGATGAAAATAGAAGAAAAGTGGTGGCAGAAGCTTTAGATATTGATGAAAAAATTTTACCTACAAAACCAACATTACCTTATAATGTCATAATAGATAAGATAAATTCAGGTGAAATCAAAGCATTATGGATAGTTGCTACTAATCCAATTGTATCATGGATAAATAATTTAGATTTTAAAAAAGCAGCTGAAAAACTAGAGTTTTTAGTTGTACAGGATATTTATAGTGATACTGATACAGCTAGGTATTGTGATTTATTTTTACCATCAACTAATGGATTGAAAAAAGAAGGAGTAATTATAAATACAGAAAGAAGGCTTTCTAAATTAGATCCTGTTCTTCCAAAAATGGAAAATGAATTATCAGATTATGATATAGCTTTAGGTATAGGTGAAGCTTTAGGAATGGGAAAACTTCTAGATAAATGGAGAACACCAGAGATAGCCTTTAATACTATTAAGCAATGTACTAAAGGAACTCCTTGTGACATAACTGGAGTAACATATGAAAATCTTAAAAATTCTAGAGGAATACAATGGCCATTTAGAGAAGGAGAAAAATTAGAAATAGATGAAAGAAGGCTTTTTGAAGATAAACATTTTTATACTGCCAGTGGAAAAGCAAAATTTATCTATGAAGATATAGAGGAAGTTAAATATAAGCAAAATGAAGAATATCCATATTTACTTAACACAGGCAGATCTACTGTAGGTCAATGGCATACACTAACAAGGACAAGAGAAATACAGGATGTATATGCTATTTCAGTTAAAGAAGGGTATGTAAATATGAACCCTGATTTAGCAGAAGAATTAGGTATAAATGAAAATGAAAAGATAAAGATAGTATCACCAAATGGAGTGATAAATTATTTCATTGTTAAATTTAGCAGGACTGTAAAGAAAGATCATTTATTTGCACCAATGCATTATGTAGAGGCAAATTCAGTGCTGCCATCTATCTTTGATAAGTATTCAAAAGAGCCTAGTTTTAAATATGTACCAGTTAACATAGAAAAAGTATATTAGGAGAAAAGCTATGAAAAGGATAAAGATTGATAGGAAAAAATGTATAGGATGTTTAACATGTACTACAGCATGTAAAGTGGCTCATGGAGGAAGAGATACAAGAGGTCATGTAGTAATTAATAGTCAAGGAAATTATGCACCAATTTATTGTAGGCACTGTACAAGACCAGAATGTGTTTATGCATGTCCTACTGGTGCAATGCAAAAAGATAATGAAACTGGCTATGCACTTTATGATAAAAGCAGATGTGCAACATGTTTTATGTGCATAATGGCATGTCCTTATGGAGTATTAAAAATGGATTATCAGACCAATAGAGAAGTTATGAAATGTGATATGTGTCTTACTGTCAAAGAACAGACTCCACAGTGTGCAGCAAAATGCCCAATGGGAGCATTAACCTTACAGGAGGTGGAATCATAAGATGGCATATGTAGTAGTAGGTGCTTCAGCTGCTGGAATAAATGCAGCTAAGACTTTAAGAGAAATAAATAAAGATATAGAAATCATCTTAATATCAAAAGATGAATATGTATATTCACGTTGTATTTTGCATCATTTCTTAGATGGACGCCGTGATATAGAAGATTTAGACTTTTCTCCAGGAGAGTTTTTCAAAAAATATGATATTAAATGGATGAAGGGCGTGGAAGTAACAGGCATTGATACGAAAGAAAAAAAGCTTAAACTAGATAATGGAGAAGACTTGCCATATGAAAAGGTAGTATTGGCAACAGGTGCATCATCATTCCTGCCTCCAATAGAAAATTTGCGTACTGCCAATAATGTAATAGGATTAAGAAATTTAGATGATGCCATAAGGATAAAAGAAATAGCTCCAAAAGTTAAAAATATTATTATACTAGGAGCAGGTCTTGTTGGTGTAGATGCAATGGCAGGTCTGTTAGATTATGATGCCAAAGTAACTATGATAGAAATGGGAGATAGGATATTACCACTGCAACTAGATCGTTATGCAGCCAATGTATATATTGAAAGGTTGAAAGAAGAAGGAGTGGATTTTAGATTTAATGTAAGAGCAGAAAAAGTAATTGTTGATGAAAATAATAATCCTGTGGCAATAAAATTGAATACTGATGAAGAAGTTCCAGGAGAACTTATCATTGCATGTACAGGTGTAAGGTCTAATGTAGGTTTTCTAGAAGGTTCGGGTATTGAATGTGATAAATTTGGCTTAATATTTAATCCTAAAGGAGAAACAAATGTTAAAGATGTTTATGGAGCAGGAGATATAAGTGGAAGAAATCCTATATGGCCAACTGCAGTAAAGGAAGGATTAATTGCAGCCAACAATATGTGCAATAAGGATATATATATGGAAGATTTTTTTGGTAGTAAAAATACTATGAATTTTTGTGGTGTAGCAACAATGTCCTTAGGAACTGTTATTAAGCCAGATGATACTTATGAAGAAGCTGTAGAGATAAAAGGAAAGGATTATAAAAAGATTATACATAAGAATGGAACAATTTATGGAGCAATAGTTCAAGGAGACTTATCATATGTAGGTGTATTAACACAGCTTATAAAAGATAAGATAAATATAGATAGGGTTAAGAAACCAATATTCCAAATTGATTATTCTGACTTCTTTAACGAAAAGGAAAATTTAGAATTTGTATATTAGGGGTTATATGTATGTTTGGTATTCCATTAATTGAGTGGATAGGATATTTGGAATTAATAGCCATATCCAGTAGCAGTAGTAAATTCAATAATAGTTTTTGTAAATATATATTACTTATATAAGTATATAATAAAAGTTAAAATATTTTGTTAAATGTTTTCATAATTATAAGTAAAGCTGAATATATCTTTTTATATAAAGAAATAAAAAATTCATGTATAAAAAATTTATTTCTGTAAAAGATTAATTTTATAAATTTAAATTAGGAGGTTTGGGTTATGAACAATTATTCTCAAATGGACATTACTTCATATTTAGCAAAATATATTGATGAAAATGGATGCAGCTTTGAACAGGCATGTGAGGATTTAGAAATTGATGAAAATCAGATTTCAAGTGAAAAAGATGAGGATGAAATGTATTAATTAAGCATAAAGTTAAAACCTATTGATAAGAAATAATTATCAATAGGTTTTAATTTTTCTTAGTTACATAAATATAATAATATCAACATTAAAATAATAATTATTTTGTGAAGAGATGCATATATTGTAAAAAGTATATGTTATATTTAAATTGGTAAATAAAGTAAACTAATATATTTTAATACAAAAATAGTTTTAAAATCTGTTAAAAGTTTATAGGTGGTTAGGTGATTAATAAAAAGAAAGTTGTTGTAAAAGAATTAGATTGTGTAGGAATAAAGACAATTATTAATTATTTTCAATTTATATAAGGGGGAAATTATATGTTAAATGCTAAGTACAAGGTAGAAAAAATGTTTTTGAAGCAAGTATTTAATTACTTACAAAAGAATCCAGAAGAAAATCTAGAAAAAATAATGAAGTGGATTAGAAAGTTTGATACAGAACATTTATATGATGCTCAATATGATGTTATTGAAGGTTACTTAGCTGAAAAGGATAATAACTGGAGACAACTGATGGTAAGAATGACCAAAGAGATAAATCCAAACATATTACAAACAGTATTTACAAACTTTTTACTTAATGCAGCAATAAAAGGGTGGGGGGAATTGGAAAAGAATAAAGAAAAATATGGTTATGATATACCATTTACAATTTTAGTAGATCCAACCACTGCATGTAATAAAAAGTGTATTGGTTGCTGGGCTGCTGATTATAATAAGGCTCTAAATTTATCTTTTGAACAATTAGATAAGTTATTCACTGAAGGAAAGGAGCTAGGAATATATTTTTATATCATGACTGGAGGAGAACCTTTGGTAAGGAAGAATGATATACTAAAGTTAGCTGAAAAACATGATGATTGCGTATTTATGATATTTACTAATGGAACACTTATTGATCAAAAGTTCTGCGAAGATTTATGCAAGGTAGGTAATATAGTACCAACTATTAGCGTAGAAGGGTTTGATGATGCTACTGATGGAAGAAGAGGAGAAGGTTCTTGGAAAGATATAATGAGAGCAATGGATTTGATGAAATTAAACAAAGTTCCTTTTGGATTCTCCACTTGTTTTACAACAGTAAATTGTGATAGTGTATTAAGTGATAAATTTATTGATTTAATGGTGGATAAAGGAGCATTTTTCTCTTGGTATTTTACTTTTATGCCAATTGGATGTGGCACAGATACTTCATTAATGGCTAATCCAGATCAAAGAGAAAAATTATATAGGACTATTCGTAGATGGAGAAATAATAAGGCTATATTTAATATGGATTTCTGGCATGATGCTGAATATGTTGGAGGATGTGTTGCTGGAGGAAGACGTTATTGCCATATTAATGCTAATGGAGATGTTGAACCATGTGTATTTTGTCATTATTCAGGAGCTAATATTAAAGATGTATCATTGGTAGAAGCTTTAGGACAACCACTATTTAGAGAGTATCAGAAAAATCAACCTTTCAATGAAAACCAATTTAGGCCATGTCCTATATTAGATAATGCACCTAAAATTGCTGAAATGGTTAAAAATTCTGGAGCTAAGTCTACAGAATTTATTAATCCAGAAAATGTAGATGATTTATGTAGGAAAACTATTGAGTATGGACAAACTTGGGCTAAGAGGGCAGAACCATTATGGGAAGAAAATTTAAGATGTAAAAAAGGGTGTGTTGGTTGTAGTAAAAAAGAAGAAAAAGATTATATGAAAGTCTGATTTACGTAAAGTTACAAATTAATATAGGTATTAATATCTATTGCATATAAAATGTTTAGAGAAATATTGATGTCATATTAGCTTTTTTGAAGATAAAAAATAAAAGAATAAAAAATAGCTGGTGCTAATGTATAGCTCCAGTTATTTTTTATAATAGATTTTCATTATAAGTAGCACGTATACCACCAATGAATTTAGGTCTTGTCCTAGCAGCCAGCAAAATAGCACTTCCAATATGGTCAAGGCTTAAACGCAAAGGTACAGCAACTTCTTTTAAGTGCATGCCAATAAGAGTTCCACCAATATCTATACCAGCATCAGATTTGATATGCTCTATAGCCACAGGATCCTTAAAAGTATTATAAGCAGTTGTGGCAAATGATCCACCAGCCTTAGGCTGAGGAACGACATTAACATTATCATAAAGTGGAACTGCTGCACGTTCCACAATGATAGCTCTATTTAAATGTTCACAGCATTGAGCTGCTAAATATATATTTTTGGCAGATAGTACTTCATATATTCCTTTAAAAATAGCATCAGCAGTTTCAAGGCTTGAATGTGTACCAATTAACTCTCCTGTTACTTCACTAGAAGAACAGCCAATAATAACGATATTTCCTTGTTTAAGTTTAGCTTTTTCACATAATTCTTCTGTAGCTTTTTTAGCTTGGTTATAAATAGAATCTAATAATTCAGACATATATTTTATTCTCCTTTAAAAGCATGATTTTTAAGAAATTATTTCTATATTATATTGTTATTATATCTCATAAAAATATGATTATAAATATGAGCATACATATAAATCACAATAATTCAAATAATATAAGTGAATAATTATAAGGAGTGTTTATCTTGCATCATTAAATGCAAGTTTAGCTGGTTATGGAGGAATTATTGCACAATGTGAAAATCAGCAATTACGTGCCACTATACAAGAAATGAGAAATAAAGATGAAGTACGCCAATATCTTCTTTTTACAAAAGCAAAAGAAAAGGGCTACTATATTCCAGCACAGCAAGCAACACCTGAAGAAATTGCTACTGTAAAGCAACAAATGTCTCAAGGATAATATTATAAATATTAAATAAAATAAATTTTATAAAAAATACAGGTAGTTAATAATAATATATTTAACTATCTGTATTTTTATATTGAAAAATGGGATGTAATGTTGTTTGCCCATATCTTCCAGCAAAGCATATTGAAGACTGGGGATTAGAAGATCCTACAGGAAAATGTGATGAAGAATTTATTAATACTTCTAAAATTATAGAAAGCAAAATTAAAGATTTAGCAGAAAGAATAAAGAATAATAATTTATAAGAGACCTAAAAAATTAACTGCCCCCTGTCTACTTTACAGTGGCAGTTAAAAGTAGGTCTCTTTTATTATAGGTTATTAACAGTTTTATTTAATTTATTGTTGGTGATATAGTGCTTAAAATAAATAGTTACGTATTTCTTATAAGTAGCTATTTATTTTTGGATAAAAGGATAATTGTTGTCTATAATTAAATTATTAAAATTATATTTAATAAATTTGCGTATATATTATTATAAAAACAACACTTTTACATATAAAAACAACATTTTTACATATTTTATTATATTAATAAATAGTATAATTACTTTACATTGAAAAATTGTTAGAGGTGAGGGATAAATATGGCAATAATATATAATGAAGATAAAAAAGTATTTAATATAAAATCTAAAAATACAAGCTATGCATTAATGGTAGCTGATACAGGTCATTTAATACATTTATACTGGGGAAGAAAGCTAGAATCTAATAAGTTAGATTATATTTTTAAGAAATATGGTAAAGGAAGCTTTCTAGCTGATACAGATAATATTGATAATTTTAGTATAGAATTAAATACAGTTGAATATCCAACATATGGTCATACTGATTTACGTTCTCCTGCAATAGAAATAAAATTAGCTAACGGAACAACACTTACTGATTTTAGATATGAAAATCACAGCATTTTTAGAGGAAAAAAGGAACTTAGAGGATTACCTGCTACGTATATGGAAAACGATATAGATGGAGAAACTTTAGAAATTACTTTAGTGGATAAATTAGCAGAATTAAGAATTGTTTTATCATATACAGTATTTGAAGAATATGATGCAATAACAAGAAGCTGTAGAGTTATAAATAACAGTAATAATAACGTTGAGATTTTAAGAGTTTTAAGTGCTAATGTTGATTTTAATAGTAATGAATTTGATTTAATTCAATTATCAGGAGCATGGGCTAGAGAAAGACATATGGTAAGAACTCCATTAAGAAGTGGAAATCAATTGATAGAAAGTAGAAGAGGGGCTAGTAGTCATGCTCAAAATCCATTTATAGCTTTAGCAAGTCATGATGCTAATGAAGAGTATGGAGATGTATATGGATTAAATTTAATATATAGTGGAAATTTTTTAGCTAATGTAGAAGTTGATATGTATAATAATTCAAGAGCACAAATAGGTATTAATCCTTTTGATTTTTCATGGCTTTTAGAGCCAAATGAAGAATTCCAAGCTCCGGAAGCAGTTCTTGTATATTCATCAAATGGGTTAACAGGAATGAGTCATATATTCCATGATTTATATAGAAAGAGACTATGTAGAGGGGTATATAGAGATAAAGAAAGACCTATATTAATTAATAACTGGGAAGCAACATATTTCAATTTTAATGGAGAAAAAATTAAGAGCATAGCAAAAGATGCAGCAGACCTTGGAATTGAATTATTTGTCTTAGATGATGGATGGTTTGGAACAAGAGATAATGACGATAGTTCATTAGGTGACTGGTTTGTAAATGAAGAAAAAATTCAAGGTACATTAAATGATTTAGCAAAAGATATAAATGAAATGGGATTAAAATTTGGTTTATGGTTTGAGCCAGAAATGATATCTCCTAAGAGTAAGTTATATGAAGAACATCCAGATTGGTGTATTCATGTTCCAGGAAGAACTAGAAATCAAGCTAGAAAGCAATTAATTTTAGATTTATCAAGAGAAGAAGTATGTGATGCTATAATAAAAATGCTTAAAGATGTATTAAAATCAGCACCAATATCTTATGTTAAGTGGGATATGAACAGAAACATGACAGAAATAGGATCAAGTAATTTACCAAGAGAAAGACAAAAAGAAGTAGCTCATAGATATATGCTTGGTTTATATAGAATTATGGAAACAATAACATCAGAGTTCCCAGAAATATTATTTGAAAGCTGCTCAGGGGGGGGTGGAAGATTTGATGGCGGAATGTTATATTATATGCCACAAACTTGGGCAAGCGATGATACGGATGCTATAGAAAGATTAAAAATTCAATATGGAACTTCTCTAGTATATCCAACAGTAACAATGGGAAGTCATGTGTCAGAAGTACCTAATCATCAAGTAGGAAGAATAACACCTCTAAGCACAAGAGCAGCTGTAGCAATGGAAGGAAGCTTTGGATATGAATTAGATATAAATAAAATGACCAGTGAAGAAAAGGAAGAAGTTAAAAAACAAGTAGAATTCTATAAAGAAATAAGACAAATATGTCAATTTGGAGATTTATATAGATTAAAAAATACTTTTGACGGAAATGATGCAGCTTGGATGCATTTATCAAAAGATAAATCGAAAGGTGTTATAACTTACGTTAAGCCATATGGTGAGGTTAATGTATTACCTAAGAGATTAAAGTTAAGAGGATTAGAAAAAGAAGCCATATATAAAGTTGTAGAAACTAATGAAGTATATGGCGGAGATGAATTAATGTACGTAGGATTATATATAGGAGAATTATTGGGAGATTATCAAAGTAGAGTTTGGACAATAGAAAAAATATAGATATAAAGGGGATGTATCGAAATAACTTTCGATACTAGCCGATAAAAAAAGGGGAATTCGAGTTTGAATTCCCTTTTTTGCATATAATATCGTTATGAAAAACTTCAAAAAGAATGTGATACCTATGCAACAAATAGGTTTTCCAATACAGATCCCTGGTGTTAGTATAAAGTAGTGGACACATTAAGATGAACTAAGTAAAATAATATTTAGTTAAGAAAGGATGTGTCCATTATGGGAAAGGGCAGAAGATACGATTAAGAATATAAGGATATGATAGTAGAATTATTTAAGGCAGGAATGAGCTTAGCAGAGCATCGTCTACGAATATGGCATTGCAAAATCAACAATTAACGGTTGGATTAAAGACGTAAAAGAAATTAAAGTAGATGAAAATGAAGTTATGACATTAAAGGAAGTTAAAGCTTTAAAAAAAGAAATGGCAAGAATTAAAGAGGAAAATGAAATA